>DASVNL010000407.1:0-26538 GCA_036383875.1 Thermoanaerobaculia bacterium | reverse complement strand
TCGGACGCGGACGCTCGCCTCGCCTGCTCGCCGGCATCGACTTCGCGCTGACGCTCGAGAAGCATCGCCATCGCAAGCCGGGCTCGCAGGCAACTCTCAAACTCGAGGTGCTGCCGTGACGCGCATCGCCTGTTTCTACGTTCCGATGTTTCCACTCGCCGCGCGACTGCGTAGCGAGCCCGATCTGCTCAACGAAGCGCTCGCGATCGTCGAAGGCAACGGCAACAACGTGCACATCGTCGCGGCGACGCGACGCGCGCGCACGAAAGGCATCCGCCCCGGATTCTCGCTCGCGCAAGCGCGCGCGATTCTGCCGAAGCTGATCGCGCGCATGCGCGACGCCGAATGCGAGCGCACCGCGCAGGAAGCGCTGTACGACGTCGCGGAGTCGTTCTCTCCTCGCGTCGAAGATGCTGGCGAAGGAATCGTGTACGTCGACGTGACGGGGATGGAGCGGCACTATCAGCCGAACGACAATCCGGAGCTCGCGCTCGCACGCGCCGCGGTGCACGCCGCGAATGCGATCGCGTTGCCCGCGCGCGTCGGCATCGCGGCAAGCAAGCTTGCCGCGCGCGTCGCCGCGGAGTTGCCGAAGTCGCCGACGATCGTCGAGCCGGGACAGGAATCGGACTTTCTCGCGCCGCTGCCGCTCACGCGACTGTCGCCGCAACTCAACGCGGCGTCCACGCTGCGACGTTGGGGAATCACGTCGATCGGCGAGCTCGCCACGCTTCCCGAAAGTGAAATCGCCAGCCGCCTCGGCGACCTCGGGCGCGAGTTGCACTCCGCCGCACGCGGCATCGATCCGCGCCCGCTGATTCCGCGTCCGCTGCCGCCCGACTTTCGCGAAGGGATGGATCTCGAATGGCCGCTCGTCGCGCTCGAGCCGTTCCTCTTCATCGCAAACGCCGCGCTCGATCGCCTCGCGAAGCGAATGGAGATCCAAGGGTTCTCGTGTAAACGTCTCGAGCTGACGTTGTCGCTCGAGCCCGACGGTTTCTATTCGCGCGCGATCGATCTCCCCGCGCCGACGCGCGACGTGAAGACGATGCTCACGCTGCTGCGACTCGATCTGGAGAAAACGCCGCCCGGCGCGCCGGTCACCGGCTTCACGATCGTCGCGCATCCCGATCGCCCACGTCGCGCACAGCTCTCGCTGTTCGGGCCACCCGCACTGTCGCCGGAAAAACTCGCGACGACCATCGCCCGCCTCGTCTCACTCCTCGGCGACGATCGCGTCGGAATGGCCATGTCCGTCGACGGCCACCTCCCCGAACGTTACGCCCTCGGCGACTACACGCCGCCACCACCACCCGACGCACGCCGCAAACCGGCGAAGAGCCGCGCGCTCCTCGCCGCCCGCGTCTTCCGCCCGCCGCTCCCCGTCGAAGTCATCACCCGCGAACACGAAGGCGCCACCGCAATCGCGGAAATCAACGGCGAAGGCGACGCCTGCGGCTCCGTGCGCGTGTCGTCAGGACCCTGGCGCATCGAATCATCCTGGTGGAGCGACGCCCCCGCCGCCCGCGAATACTGGGACGTCGAGCTCGATCGCGGCGGCATCTACCGCCTCTACCAGGCGGCCCCGTCGACCGAATGGTTCATCGACGCACGGTATGACTGAGCGGAAGCTCGGCGTCGAGATCCGTCACCATTTCCTCGACCAGCACTCCATCGCGAACGATGACCAGCGGCGTGCCCGTTTGCATGGCAATCTCGCGTGCCCGCCGCGCGGCACGAAGCAACGCGCGAGGCACACCTTGCATTACGGGGTCGGCAAGCTTCGATTCGAGGATGTCACTCATCAGTTCGTTCCCTCGTCGAGCAAGTGAGGCACCGGGCCGCTGTTGTCGAACAACTGCCAGTAAGACAGGGCAATCCGCCTCGACCGGAAGGAACTCGCGCGCGAACGTCGTCTTCCCTGCACCGTTCGGTCCCGCGATGATCACGACCTGCGCGCACATCCACCTCACCCTACCACGTGCGTCTTGACCACCACCTCACGGATCATCGTGACGAGCGTTTCGATCTCGTACGGCTTGATCAGGCAGCGCGGTTCGGACACGAGGTTCTGGACCATCGCGAGGTCGACGTGGCCGGTGGAGAAAATCACCGGGAGGTCGGGCCATTGTTTGTTGATGCGTTGGAAGACCTCGACGCCGTTCATGTCGGGGAGGCCGACGTCGAGGACGACGACGTCGGGCATGCGCTTCGAGATGTGATGCAGCGCGTCGCCGCCGGACGTGGCGAGCTCGATCTGGAAGCCATCGACTTCGAGCATCGTGAGGATACCGTCGGCGATCGTTGAATCGTCTTCGACGAGCAGCACGCGGCAATGCGGCACGTCCGCGTGCGTGACCACCGTCGTGTTCTGCTCGGGCTCGATTGCAGCACTCGTCGCGCGTTGCAGGAACAGATGGAACGTCGTGCCGAAGCCGACGCGACTCTCCACGAAGATCTCGCCGCCGTGACGCGCGACGACTTGCTGCGCGACCGCCAGTCCGAGTCCCGTGCCTTTCGTCGTCTTCGTCGTGAAGAGCGGTTCGAACACATGCGGCAGCACCGACTCCGGGATGCCCGCGCCGTCGTCGCGAATCGCGAGGTGCACGAACTTTTCGGGATGCTGCACGATGCCGAACGGATAGACGCCGTTGCCATCCGCGAACTGGGCGTCGAATGCAATGCGCGTTGCACCGGCGTCGCGTGCATTGATCGCGAGATTCGCGAGCACCTGATTGAGCTGCGCGATGTCCGCTTCGACGGCAATCGACGGCGGCGCGACGATCGCGACGCGAATGTTCGGTCCGACCAGCGCGCGAATCTCGGTCTCCACGTCGAGCAGCCACTCGCGGACTGACACCGATCGCAACGTCGGATCGACGGGACGCGTGTAGCGCAGGATCTGTTCGGTGATGCGCTTGCCGCGTTCCACCGAACGCCGCATCTGCTGCACCGACTGCTGAATCGTCCGATCCTCGGAACGCCGGCGAATGATGTCGATGAACGGCTGCACGCCCATCAGCACGTTGTTGAACTCGTGAGACACCGTCGCGGCGAGACGGCCGAGACTCGACAGACGATTCGCTTGGGCGAGCTGCAATTCGAGCCGGCGGCGATCCGTAATGTCGCGGCAGTTCAACACGATCTTGCCGTCGTCTTCGTGCGACATCGCGCCGATCGACTCGATCTCGCGCTCCGCGCCCGACGCGTCGCAAAACGCGATCGACGCTGCGTGACGACCTGCAGCCTGCACGTGCGCGAGAAACTCCTCGCCCGCGGCATTCGAGACGAGAAAATCGGCGAGCGGCCGCGTTTCCATCGACTCGGCGGTACGGCCGAGGATGCGGGAGACGGAGGGACTGGCGTAGGTGATCGTGTGATTGCGATCGATGATGAGAATCATGTCCGGCGCGTTTTCGATGAGCGACCGGAAATGCTCTTCACTGCGACGCAGCTCCGCTTCGTGACGGCGGATGTTCGACACGCGCACGCGATGCGCGATCACCGCGATGAGCACGAGAAACAATCCGATCGCCAGCTTGAACAGCGCGTGCTCGTGAAACTGCGGCGCGATCTCCAGCGACGTCGTGGCCTCGCTCGTCACGCCCTCGCGCGTTTTCGCTTCGACGATGAACCGATACGTGCCCGGAGGAAGATTCGTGAAGTACGCCGTGCGACGCGTGCCCGCGTCCTGCCACTCTTTATCGAAACCTTCGAGCTTGTAGCGGAACGTCATCGACTCCGGCGAGTGAAACGACGGCGCCGTGTATGCGATCTCGATGTGCCGCTTCGATGCGGGCAGATGGATTGGTCCGCTCGGATGCAGCGCGCCGTTCGCGATCACGCTCTCGATTCGCAGCCGCGGCTGCGTCAAATCCGTATGCAAATCCTCGGGGTCGACGATCGCGAACCCGCGCGTCGTCGGAAACCACAACTTCCCGTCCGGCTCGCGCCAGCCTGCGCGATCGAAGCCGCCGCTGAAATCGTTCGTCTTCAATCCATCCGGCTTGCGAAACACGCGCATCGCGATCGACTTCGTGCGTCCCGTGTCGAAGTCCGTGAGATCCGCGCGGCGAATCATGAACAGGCCGATGCCCGTCGAGATCCAGAGATCGCGCGTGCGGTCCTGCACCACCGTGTACATCGAGTCGCTGAGCAATCCGTCGGACACGCGATACGTCCGCACGCGTCCGTCCTGAATGCGCAGCAGGCCGTTGCCCATCGTCGGCACCCACACCGACCCGTCGCGTTCATCGAGCGTGATCGACGTGATCGTGCGAGCGCGCAGTCCCTGCGCGGCCGAGTAGCACGTGAGCTTCCCATCGTCGAAATGTTCGACGGCGTTCGGCTTCGCAAACCAGAGCGAGCCGTCCGTTGCCTCGCGAATCGTGATGACCGGACCGGGCTTGACTCCGTCCTTCTCCGTGAGCAGTCGCGCGACGCCGTTGACGACGTGATGCACGCCGGCATTCGTGCCGATCCACAGACTGCCGTCGCGCGACGGAGTCACTGCGTGCACCATGTCGCGCAGCTCGTGCGGACCATCGACGACGCGCTCGCCTTCGACGCGTTGTAGTCCTTCGTCGGTGCCGACCCAGAGCGTCCCGCTGCGATCTTCGGCGAGCGTCGTGACCGCCGTGCCCCGCAGTCCGTTCGTCGCGGAGAATCGTGTGACCGCGTTGTCGCGCGAGCGATACAGACCGCCGCCGCTGGTCGTGAACCAGAGACTGCCGTCGCGCGTGCGCATCGACGCGAGAATCCACTCCGCGCTCACGGACGGCGGAAGAAACGTCGTGATGCTTCCCGCTGCGAGCCGCACCAGCCCGCCGCCCGTCATCCCTGCCCAGAGATTGCCTTCGTGGTCTTCGATGAGTTGATTGAGCGAGTCGCTCGTGAGCCCGTCGTTGGTCGTGAGCGTTTCGAGACGCCCGTTGGCAAAGCGCATCAAGCCGCCGCCGACGGTCGAGATCCACAGACTGCCGCCCGCGCCCTCGAGAATCGACGTGACTGGATACTTCGTCTGCACGACCGGAACGAAGCGATCGCCGGCGAGCCGGTCGATGTAGCCGTTCACCGTCCCCGCGAGCAAACCCTGCGACGTCCACGACAGCGCGCGCACTGCGCCGCGCAATCCTTCCTTCTCTGCCCAGACCCGTGCGCCGTGATCGTCAATGCGGATGACGCCCGGCGGTATCGCGCCGTAAACGCCGTTGTTCCCCGCGGCGATCGTCTCGAGACGTCCGCCTTCGTAGCCTTGCTTCTTCTCGAAGATCGTGTACTTGCCGCCGCGATAGCGCGCGATGCCGCCCGGCGCGCCGATCCACACGCCACCATCTTCCGACTCCGCAAAGCCGGAGATGTAGCGATAGCGCAGCGGCACGCGCAGAAATCGCGTGCCGTCGTACGTCAAGGCACCGCCGCCGCGCGTGCCGATCCACAACGTCCCGGCGCGCGAGACGAACAGGCTGTAGACCTCGTTCGTTTTCAACGCCGGCGTGTTCGCGGTGTTGAAGACTTTGAACCGCACGCCGTCGAAGCGAACCAGTCCGTGCTCCGTGCCGGCCCACACATAGCCGTCGGGCGTTTGCGCCAACGAGCCGACGCTGTCGACCGGCAAGCCGGTGGTGTCACTCCACGACGCGATCACGTTCTGCGTCATCGGCTTCGCCGGATCGAGGCGGAATGGCTTCGATGAGGCGTGCGTGGTCGCGCTCGCAAGAACGAAAAGCACGACGGCAATTGAGCGCGGAGTCATAGAGATGTCCTCTCTACGTCCACCACCGTGGGTAGAAAAATACAAAGCCGCGCGCGCTAGCCTCAGAATCTTTTAGTTCGGCCATGTCCTCGTCTCGGAAACCAACTCGCGATCTCGACGCCCTCTCCATCACGTACAACCCGCCCGGCGCGCAGAAGGAGAAGGCCAAAGAGCGTGCGAAGGGCGTTCCGTTGTCCGGCGAGCACGACCATCTCGCGTACGTGCACGAGCAGTGGGGCGGCACGTACAAAGAGGAACCGCCGAAGGCAACGCCGCGACGTACGACCAGCGCAGCCAGGAACGTCCGGCCGTACGCGGAGCTGCGCGCGTCGTCCTCGTTTTCGTTTCTCGACGGCTCGTCGCTCCCCGAGGATTTGATTCATTTCGCGGCGGAGCGGGATGTCCCGGCGATGGCGCTCATCGATCGCAACGGCGTCTACGGCGCGCCGCGCTTCTTCTCCGCGGCGAAGAAAACCGGCATCCGCGCGCTCGTCGGCGCGGAGCTCGTGATGACCGACAACGACCGGCTCTCGCTGCTCGTCGAGAGTCGCGCCGGCTACAAGAATCTCTGCCGCCTCATCACCGCGGGTGCGCTCGCGCATCCGAAAGGACAGGCGCGCTACACGTGGGAGCTCGTCGCCGAACATGCCGCGGGACTGCATTGTCTGACGCGCGCGGACGACGCGACAGTGCACAAGATCAGTGGCATCTTCAAAGAACGTACGCACATCGAATTGCAGCGCCACTTCCGTCGCGACGAGGAGCATCAGAACGTCCGGCTCATCGATCTCGCGCGAAGGCTGCGTCTACCTCTCGTAGCCACGAACGGGATTCGCTACGCGCGTCCGCAGGACAAGGAACTGCACGACGTCCTGACGTGCATCCGCGAAGGCAAGAACGTCGACAGCGCCGGCCGGCTCCTCGGCGTGAATCGCGAGCGCTTCATCAAGAGTCCCGCCGAAATGTCGAAGCTCTTCGCCGATCTCCCCGAGGCGATCGACGGTGCGTGGGAGCTCGCCAATGCGCTCGACTTCACGCTCGCCGACCTCGGCTACCAATTCCCCGACTATCCCCTGCCGCCCGGCGAAACGAACGATTCGTTTCTGCGCAAGATCACCTGGAACGCGGCCATCGCGCGCTTCCGTCCGTTGACCGCGAAGGCGCAGGCGCAACTCGAAAAAGAACTGGCGATGATCGAGAAGCTCGCGCTTGCGGGCTACTTCCTGATCGTGTGGGACATCGTGCAGTTCTGCAGCCGCGAGAAGATTCTCGTGCAAGGTCGCGGCTCCGCGGCGAACAGCGCGGTCTGTTACGCGCTCGGCATTACGGCCGTCGATCCGGTGAGGATGGAGTTGCTGTTCGAGCGGTTTCTATCCGAAGAGCGGGGCGAGTGGCCGGACATCGACCTCGACCTGCCGTCCGGCGATCAACGCGAGAAAGTCATTCAGCACGTGTATGCGAAGTACGGCAAACACGGCTCGGCGATGACGGCGAACGTCATCACGTATCGCGATCGCTCCGCCGCGCGCGAAGTCGCGAAGGCGATCGGATTCTCACTCGAGCAGGCGGACAAACTCTCGAAGACCGTCAGTACGTGGAACTTCGGCGAGATCCGCGAAAAGATCGACAGTCTGCCCACTCAACTCGGACAGAGCGGCTTCGACGCTGAGGATCTGCGCGTGCAGCACTTCATGCGTCTGTACCTGCAAATTCAAAATCTCCCGCGCCACCTCGGCCAGCACTCCGGCGGAATGGTCATGGCGAAAGGCCGTCTCGACGAGGTCGTGCCGCTCGAGCCGGCGTCGATGCCGGGGCGCGTCGTCATTCAGTGGGACAAGGAAGACTGCGCCGATCTCGGCATCATCAAAGTCGATCTTCTCGGCCTGGGCATGCTCGCCGCGCTCGAAGACGCGCTGCCGATCATTCGCAACAACGAAGGCGTCGAGGTCGATCTCGCGCATCTGCCGCAGGACGATCCGCTCGTCTACAAAATGCTCAATGAAGCCGACACCATCGGCATGTTCCAGGTCGAGAGTCGCGCGCAGATGGCGTCGCTGCCGCGCAATGCGCCGAAGTGTTTCTACGACATCGTCGTGCAGGTCGCGATCATCCGGCCCGGCCCGATCGTCGGCGGGATGATCAAGCCGTTCTTCGATCGCCGGCAGGGCAAAGTCCCGGTCGAATATCCGCACCCGTGCCTCGAGCCGATTCTCAAACGCACGCTCGGCGTTCCGCTGTTTCAGGAGCAATTGCTGCGCATTGCGATGGTCGCGGCGAATTTCACTGGCGGCGAGGCTGAAGAATTACGTCGCGCGATGGGATTCAAACGCTCGATGGAGCGCATGGTCGAAATCGAACGGCGCTTGCGCGACGGCATGACGAAGAACGGCATCGGCGGTGAAGCGCAGGATCAGATCGTCAAGTCGATCACGTCGTTTGCGCTTTACGGATTTCCCGAATCGCACGCGGCGAGTTTCGCGTTGATCGCGTATGCGAGTGCGTACATCAAAGCGCGACATCCGGCCGCGTTCTACATCGCGCTGCTCAATGCGTGGCCAATGGGTTTCTATCATCCGGCGACACTCATCAAAGACGCGCAACGTCACAATGTGAAAGTCCTGCCCGTCGACATCAACAAATCCGGCTGGCTCTCGCGTTGGGAAAACGGCGGCGTGCGCCTTGGATTGCGGTTCGTCAAAGGACTGCGCGCCGAAGCCGGATTGCGTGTCGAGTCGATGCAGCCGTTCACGTCGACCGAGGACCTCGCGGTGCGCACGCGATTGCGCGACGATCAATTGACCAAGCTCGCGTACTCCGGCGCATTATCGGCGTTCGGGATGAGCCGGCGCGCGGCATTGTGGCAAGCCTCATACGCTGCAAAAGACGCCGGCGAATTATTCGAGCGCGCCGCGCCGGCTGTAATGAAATCGCCGCTGCCGGAAATGTCGACGACGGAAGAAACGATGGCCGATTACGCGTCGATGGACCTGACGACCGGCAAACACCTGCTCGAACATTTCCGGCCCCAACTCAGACGCGACGGAATCCTCACCGCGCGCGAATTGAAGGAAGTCCCGAACGGCAGCTTCGTCCGCACCGCCGGCGCCGTCATCGTCCGGCAACGCCCCGGCACCGCCAAAGGCTTCGTGTTCCTGACGCTCGAAGACGAGACCGGCCTCTCCCAAGCCATCGTCCACCCCCAGCTCTTCGCCGACGAACGCTCCACGATCCTCACGCACTCCGGCCTCATCGTCGAAGGAATCGTCCAGAACCAGGAAGGCCAGGCGTCGGTACGCGCGCAGCGGTTCTTCGGACTAGAAGGCGTGAACGACGTCTACAGCCACGACTTTCATTGAGGCGCGATTACCGCTCGCGTCTGACGCTGCGCCGGCACTTCGCCTCTGCGCGACTCTCGATCTGACGGACGCGCTCGCGTGACAAGCCGAGAATTTCGCCGATGTCGCGGAGAGTCAGTTCGTCGTCCTGCAAGACGCCGTAGCGGAGTTTCATGATCGTCTTTTCTTCCAAAGACAATTCGTCGACGGCTTGTTGGACGGCGGCGTGCTGGCGGAGGGTTTGGAGATACGGGACGCGGTCCGGCGCCATTTGCGACGACAGGCCGGTTGGGTGGTCGTTGAGCTCTTCCCAGAAAACCTGCCAGGCCTTCTGATTCGGATTCGTGTAGAGCAGGAGAACGGCGAGCTCGCTCTCGTTGATGATCAGCTTCGCGCAGACTTTTGCGTTCGCGCTGGCGAGCACCGACGTGACGTTCTCGATCTCGCGATTGAGGAACGACGCGAGGTCGCGGATGCTCTTCGGAACGTTGTCGCTGACGCCGTGGCGAAGCGTGAGCACGAGACGTTCTTTCGGCGAGAGCTCCGACATGTGCAGCAGGAGCTCGTCGCGTCGCGACTGTTCCTGCATTTCGTCTTCGGCGGACGGAATCGTCGTCTGCTCGATCACGTCGGCGAGCTCGGTGTGCGATTCGTCGTCGAGCTCCGCGTTCAGCGAGTAGTTGTCGGCGTTCGCCTGCAGGAGCGTCTGCACTTCCTTCACCGACACGCCCAGGCTTTGCGCGAGCTCGTCCGGCGTCGGGATGTGATTCCCTTCCGTCATCGCCGTCGAGATCGCGCGCTCGAGGCGATACATCAGATTCGCGCGCTTGGGCGGCAGACGAAACGCGCCCGCCTGTTCGGAGAGCGCGTGCAGAATCGACTGCCGGATCCACCACACCGCGTACGTGATGAACTTGACGTTCTTCTCAGGATCGAACTTCTTCGCGGCGTGGATGAGACCGATGTTGCCTTCGTTGATGAGATCGAGAAAGTGGACGTGCGAATTGCGATAGCGCTTCGCGTACGACACCACGAATCGTAGATTGGCTTTGACCAGTTCCTCGAGCGCGACTTTGTCGTTTTCCTGAACGCGGCGGCCCAATTCGCGCTCACGTTCCGGCGTCAATCGCGGAACTCTCGCGATTTCCTGCAGGTACTGATTGAGGAGATCGTACGACTCGTCTCGGTCTTCGTAGCGGGCCATGTCGCGGAGACGTGATTCTACACCCCCACGCCGCCGCGCTCAGCGCGCGGCGACGCGGGTCACGTTCCGAGGATGATCGCCGATCTCGCGGCTGAGCATCTCGGCGTCGACATCGACTCGCACGAGCACCGTGTCCTCGTTGTCGTGCGACAGAACCACCAGCTCGAAACGATCCGCGCGCTTCGACGGCCGCGCGTAGATGAAGCTCCACTCGCGCGACTTCTTCGAGCGCACCTGCACGAGCGGCTTGAATCCCTCGCCCAGCTTCTCGCGCATGAGGCGTTGCACTTCGCGCGACTCGAGTTTCTCCGCGCCGCGGAAGGTGACGAGCTGGAAATCGTGGATGCCTTCCGGCGACGCGAGTCGCACGATCAGTCTTGCGACGCCGAGGAACGGGATCCAGACGCGCTCGACTCCGTCCTTGGCGTCGAGGGCACGCGCGACCGCTGCGAAGTCAGCGAACAGCGGTTGCGCGATGAAGGTGGCCAGAACCAGAGCGGCGAGCGCGCGCTTAGTCATTGTGCTTCTCTCTTTCGGTGGTGATGTTCGGCACTCCGAAGTGACCTTCGAGCTCGGCCAGGCGATCCATGTCGATCTTTCCCTGGATGTTCACGATCGTGAACTCGGTCGGCTCTGCGGCGATGATCACCAGTCCGACGATCTGTTCGCCACGCATGTCCGCCCAGATGTTGACGTTCTCTTTCTTGCGGCTGCGCACCGTGACGAGCGGCTTCCACGTCGGGCCGAGTTGCGACTTCACGCGATCGATCAGCTTGCGGTCGTACTGCCCTTCCTTGCCGAAGTCGTAGCTGCGCACGTAGATGCCCTGCAGACCGCTGGCGAGATCGCGAATCGCTTTCTCTTCGGGATCGGCATTGGAGAGGAACTTCGCCGCCGCGCGGAGCATCGACGCGTCGAGCGTGACGTCGACGACTTCTTCGGCGCGCTCTTCGAGATCGGGAAAGTCGAGGTTGAGCTGTTGTGCGGCCACCGGGAAGGTGGCCATGAGAATCAGTGCGAGGGTGAGGATCAGCTTGCGCATGAGATTTCTTTCTCCTTGATGTCGTTACTTCTGCGTCGATCCGATCTCGCGCACTTCCTGCTGTGCGTAGTGGACCTTCTCGCCCGCGATGCGCATGGCCAGGATGAGCTGCTCTTTCGCGCGCTCCCCTTCTCTGCGTTCGTGGATCGAGTGTGCGGCCCAGCCTCCGAGCACGGTGAGCGTGAGCGACGCCGCGATCGCGCGCCACCACACGGGTCGCCGGCGATGCGAGTCGCGGGCGGTGCCAGTGTCGTTGCGTTCGATGCGATGTTCGTCGCGCTCGATCCGGCTCAGCACGCGTTGCGCGAAGCCGGGCGCCGGCGACTCGCGATGAAGCGCGCGTTTCAGATCGTCTTCGAGATTCATGATTGGTTCTCCAGTTTCCTGCGCAACGCCTGGAGTGCGCGGTGCAGGTGACTCTTGACCGTGTTGACGGGCATTCCGACGATCCGGCAGATCTCTGACGGATCGAGGTCTTCCTGATAGCGAAGCGTGACGACTGCCTTCTGCGTTTCGGGCAGTTCTTCGACGAATTTTCTGAGACGGCGATCGAGCAGCGGATCGGCGGCGCGCGTGTGCGCCGGGATTTCCGCGGCATCGTCGAGACTCACCGCACGCAGGCGCGTGCGGCGTGCGACGTCGATGCAGCGCCGCGTCGCGACTTGTCGCAGCCAGAACAGCACGTGCGACTCCGACTCGATGCTCGCGAGATTCCGATAGAGCTGCAGGAACACATCCTGCGCAAGCTCCTCGGCGCGCGAGCGATCTCCGAAGAAGTGATAAACGAGGCTGTACACCATCGACTCGTGCGCGGAGATCAGTTCCGCGAAGGCCTCGTGGTCTCCGGCCTGCGCACGCGCCAGCACACTGTCGTGTGGCGTAGTGAGCTCGACCGTTTCTGGGGCGATTGCCGTCATTCTGAGGCTATATACGCAGGCTTTCGCAATCGGGTGCAGTTGAGCCAAAGGAACTCTTTCGTTACGCCCGCAAACGCGTTAAGGTCGCCGCCTGGGGGAAATTCAACGCGTGCGTAAAGTGAAACTGCTCGTCCTGGTCTTCATCGTCGCCCTGATTCTGACCCCGGCCGCCTTCGCACAGTCGGTCGATCTCCTCACCGAAAAGTCTGGCCCCGCCGAGGCGCCGGACGGTTCCGATGTGACCTACATCGTCACCGTCACGAACCTCGGCCCGGATCCCGCGGCGAGCGTTGAGCTCAACGATCCGATCCCCGCGGGCATGACGTTCGTGTCGTACACGCAGGACACGGGACCGACGTTCGCGTGCACCACGCCGACCGTCGGAACGAATGGTCTCGTGCAGTGCACGATCGCGACGCTCGCCGCGGGCGATTCGGCGCAGTTCTCGTTCGTGTTCAACATCACGTCGGGAACGCCCGAGGGAACGACGTTTACGAACATCGCGACGACGACGAGCGCGACGCCGGACGACAACGAAGAGAACAACAGCGGAGTCGCCAGCACGTCCACTCCGCCGCCACCCCAGGCAGAGCTCTTCGTTCAGAAAGTCGGTCCGTCCGCGTCCGGCGCGGATAGCGACGTCACATACACGATCACCGTCGGCAACAACGGGATGGACGACGCCGACTTCGTGAACTGGGAAGACACACTCCCGGGCACGATGACCTTCGTGTCGCTGACGCAGAACAGCGGCCCGACCTTCTCCTGTACCAATCCGGGTGCAGGAAACGGCGGCACGATCACCTGCAGCATCAACCCGCTGCCGACCGGCACAACCGCGACCTTCACGCTCGTCGGCCACATCCCCGCCGGTACGCCGTCGGGCACGGAGTTCACCAACGACGCGGAAATCTCATCCGAAACGTTCGATCCGAACGACAACAACAACACCACGACGACGACGCTGATCGTCTCCGCGGTCGACATCGCGGTGACGAAGACCGGCGACGCGACCGTCAACGCCGGCGACAACATCACGTACACGATCACGATCTCCAACAGCGGACCGGACATCGCAAACGCGTCGGTGTTCGACACGATCCCCGCGGACACGACGTTCGTCTCGCTGATGCAGAACAGCGGTCCTTCGGCGAGTTGTGCGACACCGGCGCCGGGCGCAATCGGCGACGTCATCTGCACGATGACTCTCGGCTCCGGACAGTCGTCGGTCTTCACGCTCGTCGTCGAAGCGGGCGATACGAACTTCGTCACCAACACGGCGACCGGCTCGACCACAGAGGCCGATACGAATCCGATGAACGATGAGGCCACCGCGAATACCACCGTGGTGGCGAGCGCGGATCTCTCGATCACGAAGAACGGTCCCGCGACCATCACCGCCGGAAACGACATCACCTACACCATCACGCTGACCAACCTCGGCGTCTCGACTGCCGACGCGGTGACCCTCAGCGACACGTTGCCTGCGGGCACCACGTTCGTTTCGCAAACGCAGAACAGCGGGCCGGCGCTCGATTGCACCACGCCTCCCGTCGGCGGCACCGGCGCGATCACCTGCACCGTCCCGACGCTCGCGCCTGGCGACACCGCGACGCTCACGTTCGTCTTCAACGTCTCTTCGGCCGCAGCCGCGGGCGGAACGATTTCGAACACGGCAACCGTCACGAGCACGACGAGTGATCCGAGCACGGGCAACAACAGCTCGACCTCCAACGCGACCGTCGCGACGTCCGCCGACGTGAGCGTCGTCAAGAGCGGTCCGAGCGGCGCGCAACCGGGCGGCAACATCACCTACAACGTCACCGTCTCCAACCTCGGCCCCTCCGACGCAGCCAACGTCTCGCTCTCCGACACCGTCCCGGCCGGAACGACCTTCGTCTCCTCGACGCAGAACACCGGTCCGACGTTCTCGTGCGCGACGCCGCCTGTCGGCGGAACGGGCAACATCACGTGCACGATCGCGACGCTCGCCGATGGCGTGACCGCGACGTTCACGTTCGTCGTACAGGTTTCGAATGCGGCGACGATCGGCACCGTGATCACCAACACGGCGACGGTCACAGCGACGACGCCGGATTCCAACACCGGCAACAACAGCTCGACGACCAACGCGACGGTCGCGGCACTCGCAGATGTCGTGGTTACGAAGACCGGCGAGCCGGGTGCGCGCGCGGGTCAGACCACGAGCTACGAGATCACCGTGACGAACAACGGTCCGACCGACGCGATGACCGTGCAGCTTTCCGACACGCTTCCCGCCGACACGACGTTCGTTTCGTTCACGCAGAACTCCGGTCCCACGTTCGCGTGCGCGACGCCTGCGGTTGGCGGCACGGGCACGGTGACCTGCACGATCGCGACGCTCGCGAATGGCGCGACCGCGACGTTCACGCTGACGATCGCAATCGACGCCGATGCAACGGGCTCGATCTCGAACACCGCGAGCGTGTCGAGTGCGAATGATCCGAGCGCAGGCAATGACAGCAGCACTGCGATCGTCACGCTGGCCGCTGCGAACGTTCCGACGCTCTCGGTGTGGGGCCTGATGTTCCTCGCGGCCGCGCTGGGAATGATCGTCGTCTTCAGACGCTAAGCAAACCGTGAAGCGGCGGGCACGGAGCCCGCCGCTTCATCACTTCTTCTTGAGCGTCATCTCGAAGAACTTCATGTACGAGTTGCCGTCGCGCGAGAACTCGCCGATCTCGTTCCACTCCCCGTTCGCGGTCGGCTTGATGGTGTAGCGGATCTTGCCGCCCGTCGGCGTGTCGAAGCCCCACGTGGCCGTGCGATCGTCGCCGACCGTCATCCACGCTGCGACGTAGCCTTCGCGCGCGGTCCACGCATCGAAGCGATACGCCTTCTTCGTAGCGTCCCACGAGATCACGCCGAACGCCTCGTGCACGACGTCGCCGGCCGTGCCGTCTTCGTTCTTCCGCTTGCCGAGACCGTCGATGACGATGATGTCGCCGCCGAGCTTCTTCTGCACGCGCTCGGTCTGGAAGCCGCCTTCCTTCTTCGGCCCCATTTGAATCCACGCCTCACCGCTCCAGTCGCCGACGAGCCAGTCGAGCTTCTTCATCTCTTCGCCCGCGAACGCGGGAAGAGACACGAGCGAGAGCACCAGGACGAACCAGGACATTCGAATGCGCATAAAGAACTGCCTCCTTCACGCGGCAATGTGATGCGTGCGCGTGAGAGGAGGCAGTGACGAATGTCAGGAGAAAAAACTGCGGTTTAGTGCGCCGCGACGGGCGCATCGAGGCTGCGATAGCGCTTCGTGCCGGGCAGACAGCTCTTGTGCTCGACGTGATACACGAACTCGTCGCGGAACTTCTTCACGGACGAGATGACCGGGCCGATCGCGGCGTCGCCGAGGGCGCAGAGCGACTTGCCGCCGATGTTGTCGGCCATGTCGAGCAGCAGATCCGCATCCTGCTTGCGGCCTTCGCCGCGCTCGATGCGATCGAGGATCGACTCCATCCAGTTCGTGCCTTCGCGACACGGCGTGCATTGTCCGCATGACTCGTGCGCGAAGAACTTCGAGAGCCGCCACACTGCGTCGACGATGCAGACGCTGTCGTCGAGCACGATGACGCCGGCGGAGCCGAGCATCGAGCCCGCTTTCATCACCGCATCGAAGTTGAGCGGCAGATCGATTTCATCGGGCAACAGCATCGGTGCGGACGCGCCGCCCGGGATGACTGCTTTCAGTTTGCGATCGCCGCTAATGCCGCCGCAGTGGTCGTAAATCAGTTCCTTCAGATTCACGCCCATCGGGAACTCGTACACGCCCGGCTTTTTCACTTTGCCGGAGACGCAGTAGAGCTTCGGGCCGGTGTTTTTCGCGGTGCCGAACGACTTGAACCACTCCGCGCCGTTCTTGACGATCAGCGGGACGCAGGCCAGCGTCTCGACGTTGTTGACGACGGTCGGACCGCCGAACACGCCGACGACCGCGGGGAACGGCGGCTTGACGCGCGGCTGGCCGCGATGGCCTTCGACGGATTCGATGAGGCCCGTTTCTTCGCCGCAGATGTACGCACCCGCGCCACGATGAACGGTGATGTCGAAGTCGAATCCGCTGCCGAAGATGTTCTTGCCGAGGAAGCCCTTCTCGCGCGCTTCTTCAACCGCTTTGACGAGCACCGTGGAGCCGTAGTGGAACTCGCCGCGGATGTAGATGTACGCCATCGGGCAGGAGCCGATCGCGTAGGCGGAGATGATCATGCCCTCGAGGAGCAGGTGCGGATCTTTCTCGATGATGACGCGGTCTTTGAACGTGCCCGGCTCCGCCTCGTCGGCGTTGCAAAGCAGGTACGTCGGCTTCGGCGCATTGCGCGGCACGAACGACCACTTCATTCCGGTCGGGAAGCCGGCGCCGCCGCGTCCGCGGAGCTCCGAGTCCTTCACGATCTGAATGACGTCTTCCCACTTCATTCCGAGCGCGGTGCGCGCGGCTTCATAGCCGCCGCCGGCGATGTACGTCTCGATCGACTTGGAATTCGGCTTGTCGATGTTGGCCGTGAGTACGCGAATCGGTTCCATGGGTTACTTGAGCTTCTCCAGGAGCGCGTTCATTTTGTCGACGCTCATGTTCTCGTGATAGTCGTTGTTGACCTGCACGACCGGGGCGGTGCCGCAGGAGCCGAGGCACTCGACTTCGACGACGGTGTAGAGGCCGTCGCTGGTCGTTTCGTGCGGCTTGACCTGCAGTTTGTCGCAGAGACCTTCGTAGATGTCGTAGGCGTTCGAGACCATGCAGCTCAGGTTCGTGCAGACGCGGAGCTGATACTTCCCGACCGGCTTCTGGTTGTACATGTCGTAGAACGACACCACGCCGAAGACGGTCGCGGGCGAGAGGTCGAGCAGACCGCTCACGTAATGCACGGCTTCGGGCGAGATCCAGCCCCACGTTTCCTGCACGAGGTGGAGCGTCGGCAGGAGCGCGGCCTCTTTGGTCGGGTAGCGCGTCAGGATGACGTCGAAGCGCTGCTTCACTTCCGGCGGAAACGCGACGGTCTTCGCCGCATCGGGGAAGCGATCTTTGGCGTACGGATTATCGGGATGGAGATCGGCCATTCTTCGTCGAGGTCCTTACTTCCAGTCGAATGCTTTCTTCTTCCACACGTAGATGTAGCCGACGGCGAGAAGAAGCATGAACACGAGCATCTCGCCGAAGACGAACCACGAGAGGCCGTTCGGCGAGCGCGTGGCGTCGCGATAGATCACGGCCCACGGATAGAGGAACGCCGCCTCGATGTCGAACAGGATGAACAACATCGCGATCTGGTAGAAGCGCACGTTCACGCGCTTGCGGTTGTCGTCGAGGAGCGGCACACCGCTTTCGTACGGCGCGAGCTTCGACGGATTGCGCTGGTGTTTGCCGAGGATCCAGTTCAGGCCGAGGAAAACCGCGCCGAGAATGATGGCCACGGCGAGCATGAGCAGGATGGGGATGTAGCTGTTGGTCATAGCGTTTCTGTGGGACGTGCGAACGCGCGCGGACGGACGCCCGGCGCGCGCGCATCCTACAAGGGGAACGCGACGGACGCAACGTCACTCAACCGAAGTGAGCTGCAATGCTTTCATTCCGCTCCGCTCGACGACCTTGCCCGTGACCTTGACCTTCTTTCCCGCCTTCCCCGCGACCTTCTCTTTGACCGACGTCGGCTTCTCGTTGACCAGCAGATACAGCGTCCCGTTTTCGGCGAGGAACCCAGCCGGGACGTCGCGGCTGATGCACGCGTTCGAACATCCCGCGTGCTCCTCGCCCGTCGCGCCGCGGCTCGTGTAGCAGTGCAGGTCGACGATCTCGCCTGTCATGGTCACGGATTCGTTTTCGGCAAACGCGGCGACGGCGAGCAGAATGACAAGTGCAGTCAGCAGTTTTCTCATGACCGCCAATGTCGGCTCTTCTCGACGAAACGCTCGTTAGATCCGCGTTAGAAGACGCGCAAACGCTCTCGTTCGGGCCGTTCTCGCTCGACGTGCGGACGCTCGAGCTGCGCCGCGACGGCGTGCTCGTCCCGATCGCGCCGCAACCTGCGCGACTGTTGCTCACGCTCGCGAGTCGCGCTGGTGAGCTGGTCACGCGCGACGAGTTGCGGCAATCGGTCTGGGGCAACGACACGTTCGTCGACTTCGAACGCGGTCTCAACTTCTGCGTTCTCCAAGCCCGCACCGCCCTCGGCGACGACGCCAAGAATCCGGCGTATATCGAGACCCTCCCGAAACGCGGCTATCGATTCATCGCAACGATCCGTCAGCCGGCGCGTGCTTCTGCGATCGGCGCGCAGCCCGTCGTCATCTTCGCGATCCTCACCGCGCTCGCGCTGCTCGTGTGGCCGCGCAACGTCGTCGACCACACGACCTCGAAGGTTCCCGCCGCACACGAGTCGTATCTCCGCGGCCGCCAGCTCTATCAACAACGCGCGACGCCGCAGGTCGAAGCGAGTGTTCGCGAACTGCGCAACGCAATTCACCTCGAGCCCGACTTCGCGCTGCCGTACGTCGCGCTCGCGGAGTCACTGCACGCGCTGGCGATGCGCGAGCGCGTCGCGCCGCGGACGGCCGCGGTCGAGATTCGCAACGCGAGCGCGAACGCCGTGCGACTCGCGCCCAGCTACGCCGGCTCGCACGCGATCACCGCGATGCAGCACTTCTGGTACGACTGGGATTGGGACGCGGCGGAGGAGTCGTATCAGCGCGCGATCCGCCTCGATCCGCGCAATGCGAGTGCGCTGCACGATCACGGCTGGCTGCTCATCGTGCGCGGCCACTTCGACGAGGGAATCGCGGAGATCCGACGCGCGCAGGAGCTCGAGCCGGCGAATCCGCGCGCGAACATGCACGTCGCGTGGGCGTACGTCTACACGCGCCGCTACGCCGATGCGATTCGCGAGGCGCAGCGCGCGCTCGAGTTGTCGCCGGGACTCGAGGAAGCAAACGCGTGTCTCGACACCGCGAACGCGATGCGTGCGAATCGCGCGTTTCCTCCGGCCGCGAGCGACGGCGCCGACTTCTACGCCAACGCCGTCCGCCACGTCCGCCTCGGCGATCACGACGGCGCGATCTGGTGGCTCACGCGCGCGAAGGAGATCCGCAACACGTCGATCCCGCTGGCTGGCGTCGACCCGAAGCTCGAGCCGCTGCATCGCGATGCACGGTTCGTGGATCTGCTGGCTTCGATTGGATTGCGGCCGTTTATGCAGCCGACTCGGTGAGGTACTGCATCGCGGTCTCGCGCGAGTCGAAGATCTTGAAGACGGTGTCGAGCTTCGTGATCTTCAGCAGCGCAAGGATGCGGTGCGACGGTTTGACGAGCGCCATCTTGCGCTGGCGGTCTTCGAACTTCTGCAGGTAGCCGATCAACTCGCCGAGACCCGTCGAGTCCATGTAGTTGATCGCCTCGAAGTTGATCATCACCGGGCCCGTCTCGTCGTTCAGCACCTTTTCGAGATAGCTGGAGAACTCGCGCGCGCTCTCGCCGAGCTTGATCACGCCCTGGATGTCCAGAACGGTCACGTCATTGACCCGATTCTTGATGATATTCATACGTTTTCGCCGACGGCCCGAAGTGTAGCAGACGGACCGGCGATCAGCGCTCCTTCTCTTCCCTTCCGATCCGGTTGGTGACCATCGACACGAGGCTGAGCACGACTGCACCGACGATCGCCCAGCCGAATCCGTCGATCTCGAAGCCGGGCACGAAGAAGTCCGTGAGCTCGAGCATGATCGCGTTGAGGACGATCAGAAAGATCCCCAGCGTGACGACGGTGATCGGCAACGTGAGGACGAACAGGATCGGCCGCACGATGGTATTGAGCAATCCAAGGACCGCCGCCGCGATCGCGAGCGAAATCCACGACGCGTACGAGAAATGCGGAACGATCGTCGCGACCAGCAGCAGTGCGAGGGTGTTCAGCACCCAGCGAATGATCAGTGACATCAGCTCACCTGGACGTCGATGTTGCGCGCCGCAAGCTCCTTCATGAACGGATCGGGCGGAATGCACTTCTCCTGCGGCAGCGCGCCTTTCGACGTGGTCTGGTTGCGCGCCATCATGAGCGCGACGATCGACGCCGGGAACGCAGTGGTGCGCATCATCGCGCTGAGTCCCGTCTCGGGATCGGCGCGATCGATGATGTCGTAGCGCAAACGCTTGCCGCCGCCCGCGAACTCGACGCGCACCAGAACGACGTCGGGCTCATCGTGCGGCAAATTCTTGACGAGCAACTCGCCGAGGACCCGACGCGGTTTGACCGGCGCACCGTCGACATCGATCGCGTCGGAGCTGCACAGGCCGAGGTCGATCATGGTTTTGAATTTCGCGCAGTGGCCGGGGAAGCGAATGGTTTTGTAATCGAGCTCGCGAACTTTGCCAAGGAACGTATCGACGAGCGTCGACGTGCCACCGGACGTTTGAAACGCTTCCATGTGGCTGAACGGCTCAGGGAACGAGAGCGATTCGATCTCGGTCATGGAGTCGACGATGGTGACTTTGCCGTCGCGAATGACGCGCGCGGGCTCGATGTATTCGTTGATCAGTCCTTCGACGGAGAAGACGAGCTGGTAGTCGAGCGGCGGTTTGGGAGTCTGCGGCAGGCCGCCGACGCGAATGTGAATCTCATCGAGTTGCTCGAACTGCTGCGCACCATGCGCAGCCAGCACCGCAACCATGCCCGGCGCGAGTCCGCAGTCCGGGATGATGTTGACGCCCGCCGCGCGCGCCTCGGCATCGAGCGCAAGTTCGGCGTCGACGACGTCGTTGTTTCCGCCGAGGTCGCAGAAGTTGGTGCGCGCTTCAATCGCGGCTTTGGCGAGTCCTTCGTTGAGCCAGTAGTTGACGCAACTGATGGCCGACGCATGTCCGGTCATCAACGCGACGACGGCCGCGTGGTCTTTGCAATCGATCTGTTTCGCTTCGACGCGACCAGGATAGCGATCGGCGATGGCCTGCGCTTTCGCGAGCTCGAAGTCGGCGACGGTGACGCCCGTGACATCAGGCTGAGAGACAAGGTCGTGTACCGCGCCAAGGCCCATCCGGCCCGCGCCCAAAACAAGCATTCTCATGACGGGCGCGGATTCTAAGCTAAGTGTGCGTCGCTGCCGCTCTTGGATACGACGGGAGGCCTCCGGCGGGCCGGCACGGCCGGCAGCGCTGATTGTCCCTGCTAACGCGCCGCTTGGGATTCGCACGCACAAACCGTGAAGACGTTAGATGGAACAACAAGCGCTGCCGGCCGTGCCGGCCCGCCGGAGGCCCCTCGTCGTCTCTAAGAGCGCCAGCGACGCACTCAGCCCAGATAGCGCTCGATCGATGAGATGAACGTCTTCACGTCGATCGGTTTGGAGATATAGCCGTCGCAGCCGGCTTCGAGGAAACGGTCCTTGTCGCCGCGCATTGCGTGGGCGGTCAGCGCGAGGATGGGGATTTGCGATGTGCGCTCTTCGGCCTTCATGGCACGGACGACCGAGAGGCCGTCCATGCCGGGAAGATGGATATCCATGAGGATGAGATCGGGGGCTGCTGCGGCGCCGTCGCGTGTCAGCGTCAGCGCTTCTTCGCCGCTCGTCGCTTTCACGATCTCGTAGCCGCCCTCTTCGAGCAGAAACTCGACGAGCTGCATGTTCATGTCGTTGTCTTCAACGACCAGAATCTTCCGGACGCTCATGTTCGGGATTGCGGTCTCAAGTGTACGTCAACCGTTCGAGCGGGGTGCGGGCATGGACGGCGGCATCCGAGGCGTGGTCTGCGATGGCGGGAAGTACGTCGGATCGTAGTCGACCTTCGCTGCCGCTTCGAGACGCTTCACTTCGTCCTGCGCGACCTGCTGCTGCACGCGTTGCAGGAGCATCGGACGCAGATCTTCGAGCGTCGGCGTGCCGAGGGCGAAGATGTGCAGGCCGAG
Source organism: Thermoanaerobaculia bacterium (assembly GCA_036383875.1). Lineage (GTDB taxonomy): Bacteria > Acidobacteriota > Thermoanaerobaculia > Gp7-AA8 > Gp7-AA8 > QHVT01. The sequence continues at coordinate 4,353 of DASVNL010000407.1, read as the reverse complement.
TTGCGTGCGTACGGGCTCGCTCACCTGCCCCGGCTGCAGCTTCGACACGATCGCTTCGATCTCCGGAGGAAGCTGGCCCGGTGCGAGCGCTCCGAGCGTTCCGCCTTTGCCTGCGGTCTCGAGATCGTCCGACTCCGTGCGTGCGATCAGGCCGAAGTCCGCGCCGGCGCGCAGCTTCGCGACGATTGCATTCGCCTTTGCCATCGCGGCGTCGGGCGTCAGCGGCTTGCGATCGCGCGGCGGGACCATTGCTCCTTCGAATCCGCCGACCACGATGTGGCGCAGCGTCTTCGTGTCGTTTTTGACCTTCTCGTATTCGGCGGCGATCAGCGGTTCCGCCTTCTCGTTCACGATCTTCTCGAGCGCGCGCTGCGCGAGGATCTGCGCGCGAAGGAGATCGAACTGCGCGGTGAGCTGCGGATCGTTGGCGATGCCGAGTCGGATCCCTTCCTGCTCGAGCGCCTTCATGCGCACCACTTCCTGTGCGAGCAGCTTCTTTCCTTCGGCGGACGCGAACATCGCGCGCTGCTGTTCCGGAACAGCCGTCATGAATGACGCGAACTCACGCTCCGTGACCGGCTCGCCGTTCACGCGCATCACGATCTTCTCATTGGCTGCGACCTGCTTCTTCGCTGCGAGCGCGCCGCCTTGATTCGGAACGAACGGCTGCGACGGCGTGAGCGGCTTGTCCGGACGCGCTTTCGCGAGCGCAAACGACACGCCGAAGACGATCAGAATCGCGGCCAGTGCAATGGAAATGTCTCTTTTCACTCGGTTCCTTTTGTGCGGCGTTTGCCGCAAGACTCGATACGATAAACGGCGGCGATATCATCGCTCATCGCGGCCGCGCATCCTTCCGTTGACGGTGTGAAGTTCAATCAGTATGCTCACGGCCTTTGTGAAACTTTTCACGGACTCGTCCGTGCCAAGCGTCACTGCCCCACGCATTTACGCCCGAAATGACGGGCGATCAATCTGCATCAATAAAGCACCCTATGGCTAAAGTTACCATCGACGGAATCGAAGTCGAAGTCCAGGATGGAATCAATGCGATCGAAGCCGCGAAAGCGGCGGACGTCCATGTTCCCCACTTCTGCTATCACCCCTCGCTCAGCGTAGTCGGGCAGTGCCGCATGTGCCTCGTCGAAGTGGAAGGCATGCCGAAGCTGCAGGCCGGATGCGCGACGCCGGTCAAGGACGGGATGAAAATCCACGTCTGGAACGACAAGGTCGACAAAGCGCGCAAGGGGCAGATGGAGTTCCTGCTCATCAACCACCCGCTGGACTGTCCGATCTGCGACAAGGCCGGCGAGTGCCCGCTGCAGGATTACTCGTTCAACTACGGCTCCGTGACCTCGCGCTACGGCGAGTTCAAACGCACCTACCCGGGCATGGATCGCACGGCCATCGGGCCGCACGTGCTCCAGAACATGAATCGCTGCATCCATTGCACGCGATGCATCCGGTTCACGCAGGAAATCACCGGCACCAGCGAGCTCGCGTTCTTCAAGCGCGGCGCGTCGACGGAAGTCGGCGTGTTCCCCGGGACGCCACTCGACAACTGGATGAGCGCGTGCGTCACCGACATCTGCCCCACGGGCGCACTCACGCCGCGCGAGTTCCGTTTCGAATCGCGCGTCTGGAACCTCGACTCGACCGAGTCGGTGTGCAACGGCTGCGATGTCGGCTGCAACATCTTCATCGGACATCGCAACGGCCAGGTGTTCCGCTATCGCCCGCGCGTGAATCCCGAAGTCAACGACCACTGGCTGTGCGACTACGGCCGCTTCTCCTACGAGCATTACGAAACCGATCGCGTGGTCGTTCCCAAGGTCCGCACCGAAGACGACTACCTCGGCATCTCGACGTGGGATGAAGTGCTCGACTCGATGGAGAAAGCGCTCAAGGGCGCGAAGTCCATCGCCGTCATCGCGTCCGCGCAGATGACCAACGAAGAGGCGTACTTCGCGAAGCAGCTCTTCGCCGATCGCCTCAACGCGAAGATCGGCGTCACGATCGATCCGATCGGCCCGATCAAGATGAAGTCGCGCACCGAGTGGCTCGAAGGCACGCAGGCCGCGCCGAACTATCGCGGCGTGCATGCGGTCATCGGCGGCGACTCGATCGAAGAGCTGCTGACCAACGGCGCCGATGGCGTCGACGTTCTCTACATCACCGATGCGAAGTTCAGCGATCGCGCGAAAGATCCGCTGGTCGTCGCGAATCTCCGCAAGGCAAAGACGCTCATCGTCCACGCCTGGGATGCGAACCATCCGCTCGCCGAAGTCGCGGACGTGCTGATCCCGGGTGCGATTCACCCGGAGAAGGAAGGCACGTACACGAATCTTCAGGGCAAGGTGCAGCGCATCGAGCAGGCGTTCCCGCCGAAGGGTCAGGCCGTCAGCGATCTCGAGGCGTTCCGCCGCATCGGCGCGCGACTGTTCCCTGACGCGAAGGAATTCAAGAGCGTCGATACGATCGACATCTTCGAGTCGCTGCGTGCGAACGTTCCGTCGATGGCATCCGAGGTGAGCGCGTAATGGCTTTCGACCTCACCGATGTTCTGCTCTCGATCCTCAAGATCGCGATCATCCTCGGCATCTGGTTGAACATCACGCCGATCATGGTCTGGATCGAGCGTCGCGGCAGCGCGCTCATTCAGGATCGTCCCGGCCCGAACCGCGTGGGACCCTTCGGACTTCTGCAGTCGTTCGCCGACGCGCTGAAGTTCCTCATGAAGGAAGACGTCATCCCGGCGCAGGCCCACAAGTGGCTCTACACCCTCGCGCCGACGTTCGGCCTTCTCCCTGCGCTGACGACCATCGCGGTCGTTCCGTGGGGTCGCGGCTTCATGATTCCCGAGATGACCCTCGCGGGCCGCAAGCTGTTCGAGGGCGGCCGCTGGTTCGAGCCGATCGTCGCCGACGTCAGCGCCGGCATCCTCGTCGTCTTTGCGCTCGCGTCGCTGAGCGTTTACGGCATCACCATCGCGGGCTGGGCATCGGCGAACAAGTACTCGATGTTCGGGGCGATCCGCGCGTCCGCGCAGATGATCTCGTACGAGCTCGCGCTGACGCTGGCCGCGGTGAGCGTGCTGCTCGTCGCCGGATCGCTGCGACTCACCGACGTCGTCTCGCAGCAGGCCAACTACTACTTCGTGCTCTTCGACGTCGTGAAGCTTCCGGCGTGGAATGTCCTGTCTCCGGCGATGTGGCTCAGCTTCATCATCTTCAGCGTCGCCGGATTCGCGGAAACGAATCGCCTGCCGTTCGACTTCGCGGAAGCGGAAGCGGAACTCGTCGCCGGCTACCACACTGAATATTCGTCGATGAAGTTCGCGCTCTTCTTCATGGCCGAGTACATGGCCATGGGCACGATGGCGGCGCTCGTCACGACGCTCTACCTCGGCGGCTGGGACATCCCGTGGTGGAACGAGCCGGCGACCTTCATCGGCTTCCTGCTGTCGTTCCTCGCATTCCTCGCGAAGTGGTCATTCCTCATGTTCATCTTCGTCTGGGTGCGCTGGACGATCCCGCGACTCAAATACGACATCCTCATGCGCCTCGGCTGGAAGGTCTTCCTGCCGCTGGCGATCGTCAACATCGTGCTCGTCGCCGCGTTCATCGCGGCCAGGTGGATCTGACCCTATGGTCGAATTCGCGATCTTCTTCCTGTTCGCCGCGATCGCCGTGATCTTCGCGCTCGTGGTCGTACTGCATCGCAACCCGGTCGTCGGCGCGCTGTCGCTCGTCGCGTGTTTCTTCGCGCTGGCCGTCATGTACGTGCTGCTCGAAGCGCCGTTCCTCGCCGCGCTGCAGATCATCGTTTATGCCGGCGCGATCATGGTCCTGTTCCTCTTCGTGATCATGCTGCTCAACCTGCATCACGTCGCCGAACCGGCCACGCGTCCGATCCAGCAGTTCCTCGGCTACACGAGCGGCGCGGCGTTCGGCATCGCGCTCATCTACTTCCTGATCAAGTACGCGGTCTTCAGCGCAGCACCTTCCGGTCCGTTCGGCGCCGATGCGCGCGCGATCGGCATCCGGATGTTCGAGGCGTATGTGTTCCCATTCGAAATGGTCTCGATCCTTCTGCTCGCCGCGATCGTCGGTGCGCTGACGCTCAGCGGGCGCGGCGCGGGGACGAAGTCGGCGTTCGACAGCCGAGGATCGGAGGTGGGTCAGTGATCCCGACGCATTACTTTCTGATCCTCAGCGCGATTCTGTTCACCATCGGCGTCGTCGGCGTGCTGACGCGCAAGAACGGCATCACGATCTTCATGTGCATCGAGCTGATGGTCAACGCCGTGAACCTGACCTTCCTCGCCTACGCGAGACAGTTTCACGATCTGCA
>DASVNL010000406.1:0-16589 GCA_036383875.1 Thermoanaerobaculia bacterium | reverse complement strand
CACGGGCGCGCGACGCCGCACCACTTCGAGATTCGCCTGCATGCCCATCAACACGTTGTTGAACTCGTGCGCGATCGACGTTGCGATGCGGCCCAGACTCGAAAGTCGCGTCGCTTCCGCGAGCTGCTCCTGCATCTTGCGGCGCTCGCTGAGATCGATCATCGCGCCCACCATTCGCTCGGCGACGCCGTTGTCGTCACGCGCGACGTATGCGCGATCGAGCACGTATGCGTAGCGTCCATCCGCACAACGAAACCGATACTCCTCGGACCAGCTCAACGCCCTCGATGCACGCGCGGACTGGATGCTTCCGAGCACGCGCTCTTTGTCTTCGGGGTGAATGTGCGTACGCCAGAAATCGACGTCCGTCGATTGCGCGGGTTGATAGCCGAATCGCGCTTGCAGTCCGTCGCCCCACCAGCACACGTCTGTCTCGAGATGCCAGTCCCACATCGCATCGCTCGTCGCGCGGCCCATGAGCCGGAAGCGTTCTTCGTTTTCGCGCAGACGTTGTTCGTCACGGCGACGCTCGGTCACGTCCTGCGCCGTACCGATGATGCGAATCGCGCGATCCTCGGCGTTGCGCACCACGCGCGCCACGCAGTTGAGAATCTTCTGATGTCCGTACGCATCGACGACGTGCAGCTCCCACTCGCCGTCGCTCTCTTCGCGCAGCGTCTGTTCGAACGACTGCAATCGCGATGAAGGATCCGCGCCGAGCAATCGCCGCAACAACTCGCGGAACTCGCGGCCCAGCCACTCCTCGCATCGCCAGCCGAGGATCGTTTCGAAGGCGGGATTGAGCGAGGTGAAACAGCCGGCGGTGTCGAGCGTGAAGATCACCTCGCGCGCCTGCTCGACGATTCCGCGATAGCGCTCTTCCGACGTCCGCAGCTTGTTGATCGCTCCCGCGAGCTCGTCGTTCAATTCGATGTTCGCGGCGTGCAGTGCGTTCTCTGCGTTCTTGCGCGCGGTGATGTCGCGGCCGACCCACAACACGTGCTTCGAATCGAGCGGCGTGACCATGGCGTTCCACCAGGTCGCGCGTCCTTCGATCTCGAGCTCATAGTCGACGGTGCGGCGCTTCTGGTCAGACAGCGCCTGTCGAATCGTGGTGAGGATGAACTTCGTCACCTCGGGGTTGATGTAATCGGAGACATGTTTGCCGCGCAGCACTTCGCCTGCGGCGAGCAGTCGATCGCGCGGTCCCCAGACTTCCACGTAGCGGCCGGTCTGGTCGAGCACGAATGTCGCGTCATCGACGGAGTCGAGCAGCGCTGCGAGTTTGCGTTCGGACTTCTGGGCGCGAGCGATGTGACTTCGCGTGAGGAGCGAAACTGCGCCGATCGCCACACATGCGTCGAAGACCATTTCCGCGAGCTCCTCGACGGTCCCGCCACGGCGTGTCGCATAGGACGCTGCCGCGAGAAGAAGGATGACGACGAACACTGCCGTCCGACGCCCAGAGAGGCGAAAAGACATGGGGCCGGGCGAGGCAACCTTGAGGCCAACTCAGCCTCGGCCGTAACTCAAGCTGGGTCTATTACTTACAAATTCTTGAACTTACCGAGCCCGTCCACGCCGCAGACAGCCGTCCAGAATCCGGACAAACAAAAAGCGGCGGGAGGCCCGCCGCTTTCGGAGTCGTGCGGCTTTGGCTTACATCGAGGACATCGCGTTGAGGAACTCGCCGTTCGTGCGGGTCTTGTCGAGCTTCTCGACCAGCAGCTCCATCGACTCGACGGTGGACAGCGGGGAGAACACCTTGCGGAGCACCCAGATGCGATTGAGCTCGTTGCGCTCGAGCAGCAGTTCTTCTTTGCGCGTACCGGAGCGATTGATGTCGATCGCGGGGAAGACGCGCTTGTCGGAGAGCTTGCGGTCGAGGTGCACTTCCATGTTGCCGGTGCCCTTGAACTCTTCGAAGATGACGTCGTCCATGCGCGAGCCGGTGTCGATGAGCGCCGTGGCGATGATCGTCAGCGAGCCGCCTTCTTCGACGTTACGCGCCGAGCCGAAGAAGCGCTTCGGACGCTGCAGCGCGTTCGAGTCGACGCCGCCCGACAGCACCTTGCCCGACGGTGGCACGACGGTGTTGTAGGCGCGCGCGAGTCGCGTGATCGAGTCGAGGAGAATCACGACGTCGCGCTTGTGCTCGACGAGGCGCTTCGCTTTCTCGATGACCATCTCCGCGACCTGCACGTGACGCGACGCCGGCTCGTCGAACGTCGACGAGATGACTTCGCCTTTCACGCTGCGCTGCATGTCGGTGACTTCCTCGGGACGCTCATCGATGAGCAGCACGATCAGCGTGACTTCGGGATGGTTCGTGGTGATGGAGTTGGCGATGCTCTGGAGGAGCATCGTCTTGCCGGTGCGCGGCGGCGCGACGATGAGGCCGCGCTGGCCCTTTCCGATCGGGGCGATGAGATCGAGCACGCGCGACGACATCTGCGTCGGCGCCTCGAGCTTGATGCGGCCCTGCGGATAGAGCGGCGTGAGGTTGTCGAACATGATCTTGTCGCGAGCGACGTCGGGATGTTCGAAGTTCACCGCCTCGACTTTGATCAGCGCGAAGTAGCGCTCGCCTTCTTTCGGCGGGCGGACCTGACCGGAGACGGTGTCGCCGGTGCGGAGATCGAAGCGGCGGATCTGGGACGGCGAAACGTAGATGTCGTCCGGACCCGGGAGGTAGTTGTATTCGGGAGCGCGCAGGAATCCGAAGCCGTCCGGCAGGCACTCGAGCACGCCCTCGGAAAAGATCAGGCCCGACTTCTCGGTCTGTGCGCCGAGGATCCCGAAGATCAGGTCCTGCTTGCGCATGCCGGAGGCGTTCTCGACGCCGATCTCTTTGGCGAGCTTCGCGAGATCCGGAAGCTTCATCTCCTTGAGCATGCGGATGTCGAGCGTCTCGGCGGCCTGCTGCTGTTGCTGCTGCGGCTGCTGTTGCTTCTTGCCGTTGCCATTGCCGCCGGCGGGAGCGTCGGCTTTCGGCGCGGGCGCGGCTTCGGTGGTCTCGGCGGGTGCGGCTGCTTCGATCGCGTCCGCGCTGCCGTCGAGCTGCGGCTCGTTCGACTCGGCCTTCACTTCCGGAGCGGGCGCCGCTTCGGCTTCGACTTCAGCCGATGCTTCAGCCGCGGGCGCTTCATCGGCCACCGCCTCTTTCTTCTTGCGCGGAGCGCGCTTGGGCTTCTCCGGTTTCTCGGCCGGTGCTTCGGCGTCGAGAACGGCGGTCGAATCGTTGTCTTCGGTGTGTGCCATGGTTTCCTCTACGGTTGTGTCTTGAGGCGCGAGATCATTTCGCGCCGGATGGTGTCGATGCCTGTTTTGGTCACGGCCGACGCGGCGATCATGGCGTTGTCTTCGAGCTGAAGCTCGGTGGCGATGCCGCGCCGCGCCTGGGCTAGCTGGTTGTTCGACAATTTGTCACTCTTGGTCAGCACGATGCGCTCGTCGACGCCGTCGAGACCGCGCGCCCATTCATGCATCTGCAGGTCGTGCTCGCCAGGCGTGCGCCGCACGTCGAGCAGCAGAAAGATCACTTTCAGATCTTCCGCCGTCTCGAGATAGCTGGTCACGAGATGTCTCCACGTGGAGGACATGCTCTTCGGGACCTTTGCGTATCCGTAGCCCGGGAGGTCGACGAGATAGAAGCGCTCGTTCACGAGATAAAACTGCACAGCCTGCGTCTTGCCCGGCGTCTGACTGACGCGAGCAACGCCTTTGCGATTCAGCACGGCATTGATCAATGACGACTTGCCAACGTTGGAACGACCCACCATTGCGAATTGGGGCCGCTGGTCGCGAGGAAAGTCGCCAGGCTGATACGCCGCCCGACTGAAGGTGACTGACCGGATGTCCAAGAGTGAAAAATCGGCTTGCTGTAACTACGAATATCCGGGGTCTCCGGATACGCGCGAATTGTCTTGTTCTGGTTACAAAAGCCCGGTGTGAAAACTACGCGGGTACGACGAGAAGAAGTGAATTGTGAAGCTGAACGGCGGAGATTGTGGCGAGTTTTGAGGAGAGTGTCAAACGGTTGGCGGTTGACAGTTGGCGGTTGGCGGTTAAGAAACGCCGACGACTCACGCGCACTGTGTAAACACCAACGATGTCAATGAACCGCGGTGACGGCTGGCAGCCAGCGAGTTCGTTCTCCCGCCAACTGCCAACCGTCAACCGCCAACTAATGCGTAATCGGCAGATCGGGTGAAATGACCTTTTCGGGCTCCGGAAGTTTTTCCTTTGCCGCCAATGGAACAATCGTGCCATCGAGGGCGAGGTTCATGACCTCATCCATCGACTCGACGAGGTTGAATTCCATCCGATCGCGAACGTCCTGCGGGATGTCTTCGAGGTCGCGCTCGTTCTCCGCGGGCAGGATGATGCGGGTGATGCCGGCGCGTGCGGCCGCGAGGAGTTTGTCCTTCACGCCACCGACCGGGAGGACCTTGCCGCGCAGCGTGATCTCGCCGGTCATGGCGATGTCGCGATGCACGGGGATCTTCGTGACTGCGGAAAGCAGCGCCGTGGCCATGGTGATGCCGGCGGACGGGCCGTCTTTCGGAATCGCGCCTTCCGGCACGTGAATGTGAATGTCGAGATTCGCGTGGAAGTCGGGGTCGAGTCCGAAGAGCTCTGCACGCGAGCGAACGTACGACAACGCAGCGCGCGCCGATTCCTGCATCACGTCGCCGAGCTTGCCGGTCAGCGTGAGCGTGCCCTTGCCGCGCGAGAGCGCGACTTCGGTCGAGAGAATCTCGCCGCCGACTTCGGTCCAGGCCAGGCCGGTCGCGAGACCGATCTCCGCCTTGTCATGAATCTGGTGTGAGCGGTATTTCGCTTTGCCGAGGAGCGTGCGGACGCGGGCGCGGTCAATGACGGTCGTGTAGTCGGGACCGGCCTTGAGCACCTGTCGCGCGATCTTGCGCAGCACCGAGCCGACTTCGCGCTCGAGACCGCGGACGCCCGACTCGCGCGTGTACGCGTCGATCAGCTCTTCGAGTGCGGTGTCCTGCACTTCGATCTTCGCCTCGTCGAGACCCTGCTCCTGCTTCTGCTTCGACACGAGGAACTGGCGCGCGATGGCGAGCTTCTCGAGGTGCGTGTAGCCGGAGAGCTGGATGATCTCCATGCGATCGCGCAGCGGCGCGGGGATCGTGTGCGTGACGTTCGCCGTCGCGATGAACATGACCTTCGAGAGGTCGTACTCGACGTCGAGATAGTGATCGACGAACGCGTTGTTCTGCTCCGGATCGAGCACCTCGAGCAGCGCCGCGGATGGATCGCCGCGGAAGTCCATCGACATCTTGTCGACTTCGTCGAGCAGGAACACCGGATTCACGGTGCCGGCCTTCTTCATCCGCTGGATGATCTGGCCGGGGAACGCGCCGATGTACGTGCGGCGATGTCCGCGGATCTCCGCTTCATCGCGCACGCCGCCGAGCGAGAGTCGCACGAACTTGCGGCCCGTCGCACGGGCGATCGACTTCGCGAGGGACGTCTTGCCGACGCCGGGAGGTCCGACGAAGCAGAGGATCGTGCCTTTCGGCTGCTTCACGAGCTGGCGCACCGCGAGGAACTCGAGGATGCGCTCTTTGATCTTCTCGAGACCGAAGTGGTCTTCGTTGAGGATCTGCTCGGCCAGCTCGATGTCTTTGATCTCTTTCGAATTCTTCTTCCAGGGAACCGAAACGAGCCACTCGATGTAATTGCGCGAGACCGTCGCCTCGGCACTCACACCCGGCATCGCCTCGAGACGCTTCAGCTCCTGCAGAGCCTTCTCTTTCGTCTCCTTCGGCATCCCCGCTTCTTCGATCTTCTGGCGGAGCTCTTCGATCTCGTCCGAGCGATCGTCCTTGCGGCCCAGCTCGTGGTGGATCGCCTTGATCTTCTCGTTGAGGTAGTACTCCTTCTGCGCGCGCTCCATCTGCTTTTTGACTTTGGAGTTGATGCGCTTGTCGATGTTGATCTTTTCGATCTCGATCTCGATGAAGTCCTGCAGCTTCTGCAGGCGCTCGTACGGCGAAGGAGTCTCGAGAAGCTGCTGCTTCTCGGAGGTGGTGATCAGGAGGTGCGAGGCCAGCGTATCGGCGAAGCGATCGGGATCGTCGAGCTTCAGCGTCGACATCACGCCTTCGAAGGCCAGGTGATGGGACATCTTCGCGTACTGCTCGAAGATCTCCATCAGCTTCTGCATGTACTGCGAGACTTCGGGAGTGAGCGGGTACTTGGTGTCGATCTCGCGGACGGCCACGGTGACGTAGCCGTTCGTGTCCTGCGCGGAGACGATCTCACCGCGCGTGATGCCCTCGACCATGACCTTGACGTTCTGGTTCGGGAGCTTGAGGTTCTGCACGACCGTGGCGATGACGCCGATCTGGTAGATCTCGGTCATCGACGGATCGTCGACCTTGGGGTCGCGCTGCGTAGCGAGGAAGATTCTCTTTTCGGTCGTGGAGAGCGTGGCCTCGAGAGCGAGGATGGACGCGCGCCGACCCACGACGAAGGGAGCCATCATCGAAGGGAAAACGACCATGTCCCGCAGAGGGACGAGCGGAAGTTGCACGATGTTGGATTCGGTATTCGACATGTTCGTGACTGTTATACGCGGTTTAGCGGTGAAAAACTTCCATATGGGCCATTGGTACGAGGCCCGCTTCATCCGGATGGTTGGCGGTTGGCAGTTGGCGGTTGGCGGTAGAAACGAAAAACGGGCCGCGCCTGCGACCCGTCTCAGTCATTCGTATCTCCCGCCAACCGCCAACCGCCAGCGCGGCCACGGGCCGCGCGAACTGCCAACTAACCGGCTTTCTTGTAAAGCGTGATCGGCTGGCTGCGGTTCTCGACCACTTCGCGCGTGATGACGCATTCCGTGATCGTGTGCTCGCTCGGGATCGTGTACATCATCTCGAGCATCAGCTCTTCGATGATGATCTTGAGACCGCGCGCGCCGACGTTGCGCTTGAGCGCTTCTTCGGCGATCGCCTCGAGCGCGTCGTCCGCAAATCGCAGCTCGACGTTCTCGAAGCCCATGATCGTCTGGTACTGACGCACCAGCGAGTTCTTCGGCTCGCGGAGAATCTCGATGAGCGCGCCCTTGTCGAGCTCACTCAGCGTCGCCACGACCGGAAGACGGCCGACGAACTCGGGGATCAGTCCGAAACGGATCAGATCTTCCGGATGCGCCTGCGCGAGCAGCTCGCCGGTCTTCTTCTCTTTCTTCGACGCGATCTTCGCGCCGAAGCCCATCGACGTCTGCGAGAGACGGCGCTCGATGACGTTGTCGAGTCCGACGAACGCGCCGCCGCAGATGAAGAGAATGTTGGTGGTGTCGATCTGGATGAATTCCTGGTGCGGATGCTTGCGGCCACCCTGCGGCGGAACGTTCGCAACCGTACCTTCGAGAATCTTGAGAAGCGCCTGCTGGACGCCCTCGCCGCTCACGTCGCGTGTGATCGACGGGTTGTCGCCCTTGCGGCAGATCTTGTCGACTTCGTCGATGTAGACGATGCCCCGCTGCGTCTTCTCTTTGTCGTTCCCCGCGGCCTGGTAGAGCTTGAGGATGATGTTCTCGACGTCTTCACCGACGTAGCCCGCTTCCGTGAGCGTGGTGGCGTCGACGATCGTGAACGGCACCGAGAGCATGCGGGCGAGAGTCTGCGCGAGCAGAGTCTTGCCGGTGCCGGTCGGGCCGATCAGGAGGATGTTGGATTTCTGCAGCTCGACGTCCTGGCGCGTGTTGCGCGACTGGTAATCGATCCGCTTGTAGTGGTTGTAGACCGCGACGGCCAGCTTCTTCTTGGCGCGCTCCTGCCCGATGACGTAGAGGTCGAGGAACTCTTTGATCTCTTTCGGCTTCGGAAGGTGACCCGAACCTTCGAGCGCACCAGGCTCGTCTTTCCGGTCTTCCGCGATGATGTCCAGACAGATGTCCACACACTCGTCGCAGATGTACACCGTCGGTCCGGCGATCAACTTTTTGACGTCGCGTTGTGACTTGTTGCAGAAGCTGCAACGAAGGACGTCGCCGCTGTTCCCCTTCTTGGACATGTCCGATTGGGTCCCTTTCGTGAGCTCGCTCAAGATTGCTCCTGAGCGCCGTGCAAGTCAACTGAGTGTAGAGAGTGCGCATTCCTTCCGGCACGGCCGGCCTGCGCGAGCGACTCCGCTACCTAATCTCGCTTGCTGATGACTTGATCAACAAGACCGTATTCCTGCGCGGCTTTCGCCTCCAGGATGTAGTCGCGGTCGGTATCTTTTTCGATGCGCTCGATCGGCTGGCCCGTGTGATCCGCGAGGATCTCGTTCAGACGATGACGCATGCGCAGGATGTCCTTCGCATGAATGTCGATGTCCGAGGCCTGTCCGCCGAGACCCTGGAGCCACGGCTGATGGATGAGCACGCGCGAATTCGGCAGCGCGTAGCGCTTGCCCTTCGTGCCCGACGCGAGCAGCACGGCCGCGAACGACGCGCACTGTCCGATGCAGATCGTGGCGATGTCGGGCTTGACGTACTTCATGGTGTCGTAGATCGCGAAGCCGGCGGTGATGGAGCCGCCCGGTGAGTTGATGTAGAGCGAGATGTCCTTCTCGGGATTTTCGGCCTCGAGGAAGAGCAACTGCGCAATCACGAGATTGGCAATGTTGTCGTCGATCGCCTGGCCGAGGAAGATGACGTTGTCCTTCAGAAGGCGCGAGTAAATGTCGTAGGCACGCTCGCCGCGCGAGGTCTGCTCTACGACCATGGGGATGAGAACCATCGGTTTGCTTCTCCTTGGCGCGTAGTTAACCACAAGCGCGCGTTGCGCGCTTGTGGCGGGGTCTACGCAGCGCTAGCGAACGCGCGCTTCGCGCAACACCAGCTCGAGCGCGCGATCCTGCGCGAGCGACGCGCGCAGCGACTCGTAGCCGCCGTCGTGCTTGAGGTGATGCTTCACGTCGGCGAACTCGCGCTCCTGTTCGCGCGCAGCGCGGCGAATCTCGGCGTCGACTTCGACGTCGCTGACTTCGAGGTTCTCTTTCTTCGCGATGGCCTCGAGGATCAGCGAGCGCTTCACGCGCTTCACCGCTTCCGGACGGAACTCGTCCGCGATGCGGCGCCAGTCCATTTCCGCGGTCTCGAGATTCACGCCCTGCGACGCGAGATAGCGCGCGTAGTTGTTGAGCGACTTCCCGAGCTCCTCTTCGACGAGCGACTCCGGAACTTCGACCTCGTGCGTCGCGAGCAGGCGGTCGCCGATCTGATTGCGCTTGAAGCGCTGCGCTTCCGCTTCGCGATGACGGCGGATGTCCGCCTCGATCGTCTCGCGCATCTGCGCAACGGTTTCCCAGCCGCCGACGCTCTTCGCGAACTCGTCGCTCACGTCAGGCTTTTCCTGCACGCGGATTTCTTTGAGCGTCACGTCGTGATGCACGGTCTTGCCGCGCCACGCTTCCTGATTCGCGTCTTCGCCGTACGTCTTGTCGAACGCGCCCGTGTCGCCGGCCTTCTTGCCGCGCAGCGTTTCGTGCAGCTCCGGCAGCGGCGTGTCTTCGCCCATCTTGAAGTGACCCGAGTCGGTCTTCGGCTCGATGTCCTCACCCGACGAGGCGATGTCGATCACGGCGAAGTCGCCGTCTTCCAGTCCGCGGTCTTCGATCACGCGATACGCGCTGGCCTGCTCGCGCAGACGCTCGATCATCGCGTCGACGTCCGTCTCCGTGACTTCGATCTTCGGATCTTCGATGTCGATGCCGCGGTAGTCGCCGAGCTCGATGACCGGCTTCACTTCGAAGCGCGCCTTGTATTTGATCGGCGCGCCGTCGATGAAGGGATCGACGTGCTCGAGCTGCGGCTCGCCGACCGGCTCGAGATTGCGCTCTTTCATCGCCTCACGGAACGACTGGCCGAGGAGACGGGAGACGACTTCCTCCTGAATCTCTTTGGCGAATCGGTTCCGGACCACGCTGGCCGGCACCTTTCCGGGACGGAAGCCCGGCACTTTGGCCTGGCGGCCGAACTCGTTCGTCACGCGATTGGCTTCGCTCGACAGCAGCGACGCCGGAATCTCGACTTCGACGGTCTTCTGAACGGGAGAGAGGTCTTCGAAATTAAGTACAGTCATTTGCGGTGTGATTCAGGCTGGAACGTCAGGTTGGTGCGAAAGGAGGGACTCGAACCCTCACGGCTTTGGGCCACTGGATCCTAAGTCCAGCGCGTCTGCCAATTCCGCCACTTTCGCAGGGGCGTGTAGATAAACACAAAAAGAGGACCGAGGCCAAATAGATAAGCCATCAGTCCTCAGATGTTGTCGGCTTGGTGCCCCCACTAGGACTCGAACCTAGAACCAACGGATTAAGAGTCCGCTGCTCTACCAATTGAGCTATGGAGGCTCACGGGACCGGCTACAACAAACGGACGCGGAAAGTATTTCGGCGCCGGACGTTTGTCAAGCGGAAGGTGCGAGCTGCGCGGCGATGAGCCGATCCGCGCGCCGCATGTAGCCCCACGCGGAGAACAAGGTCATGAAAAGCGAGGCCGGAAAGAGCAGCTTCGCGAACGGCAAAACCTGCGGCAGAAAGCCGTTCGCCGCGATGGTCGACGCGAGGGTCACGGCCTGCAACACCGTCGACGTCTTGCCCGCGATCGACGGCGGAAAGCGGCTGATCTGCACGCGCGTGTACATGAGGTACGCGAAGAACGCGATCAGGAAATCGCGAATGAACACGGTGAACGTGAGCCAGCCCGGAATGCCCGCACGCGGCAGCCGATCGGCGAACGTGTAGTAGATGAAGCCGCAGACCATCAGCGTCTTGTCCGCAGTCGGATCGAGCAACGCACCGAGTCGCGACTTCACGTTCAGCTTGCGCGCGATCATGCCGTCGAGGATGTCGGTGACCGCCGCCGTCACGAAGATCGCAAACGCGACGTCGTACATGCCCTTCATCGACGCGCCGAGAAAACACGGCACGAGGAGCATGCGCATGACGGTCAGGATGTTGGGGATGTGACGCATCAGTTGGCGGTTGGCGGTTGACGGTTTGCGGGAGAAAGAATGGCGGCGAGAGCGGCGGTCCACTGCCAACCGCCAACTGCCAACCGCCAACTCATACTTCCGCTCGGAACTGATCCAGCGCCGTCTTCTTCAAATAGATCGTCTTCCCCTCGGACAAGAGGAGGTTCTGGCGCATCAGGTCGTGAATGAGGCGCGAGACGGTTTCGCGCGAGGTGCCGATCATGTTCGCGATGGCCTGGTGCGTCGGACGGGTGACGGCGACGTAGCCGTTGTCGAGCACCTTGCCCTGCTCTTTCGCGAGGTCGAGGAAGAAGCGCGCGAGGCGGCCGTAGACGTCCATCGTCGCGAGCGACTCGATGCGGCTCGACGCGCTGCGCAGACGCTTCGAGATCTCGGCCAGCATCTTCCGCGTGATGTCGAAGTTCTCCGCGAGGATCTGCAGGAAGTCGTTGCGCCAGATCGTGACGAGCTCGATCGGCTCGGTCGCCACGACGGTCGCGGAGCGCGGCTCATCGTCGAGCAGCGCCATTTCGCCGAAGAAGTCGCCCGGGCCGAGGAGGGAGAGGATGATTTCTTTGCCCTCGGGGGAGATCATCGTGACCTTCACCTGCCCCTCGCGAAGCAGGCAGAAGATGTCGCCCGACTCGTCGGCGTAGAAGACGACGTCGTCTTTCGCGTAGCGCCGCGTCTTCGCGACAGCGGCGATTGCCGCGAGCTCGCGGTCGTCGAGATCGGCGAAGAGCGGGAACTTACGAAAGAAGTTGGTCTGCATGGGAGCTGGGGGATTGTAGCTTGCTTCGCTCGCGGGGCCGAGTGCAGCGAGCTAGGCTACACTCCCCGGCGCGTGCCCATCAAACGCATCATCCCTGTCTCGTCCGGGAAGGGCGGTGTCGGCAAGACCACGTTCGCGATCAACTTCGCGCTGGCCCTGTCGCGCCACGGGCGCACGATCATCGTCGACCTCGACACCGGCACGTCCGCGATCCGCAACGCCATCGACGTGCCGATCGAGAAAGACCTCTACCACTTCTTCCGCCGCAACGAACCGCTCGCGAATTGCGTCACGCAGCTCGACGACCGCATCGATCCCGAACGGCGCTTCCGCAATTTCGGGTTCATCGCCGGACCGCTGCATCTCATCGACGAGATCACGAACTTCGGACCCGCACACAAAGCGCGGCTGATCGAAGCGATCAATCAACTCCCCGCGGACTACGTGATCCTCGACATGCGCGCGGGCCTCGATGCGAACGTCATCGACTTCCTGCCGTTCTCGAACTCCGGCATCCTCATCTTTACGCCGCATCTGCCGAGCGCGACGCTCGCCGCGTCCGACATCGTCAAGGCGATTCTGTTCCGCAAGCTGCGCCTGATCTTCAGCAAGGACTCGCCGTTCTTCGAGACGATTCCGAACTCGACGTTCTCGTTCAAGCTGATCAACGAGCTGATCGATCAGGTCGAAGACGTGTACGACTCGTCGGTGCAGAATCTCGACGCCTTCGCGCTCGACCTCGCGCACAACCTCGGCGACTCGCCCATCACGCGCACCGTGCAGACGACCATCGACGAGTTCCGCGTGCACTACGTGCTCAATCTCTTCAACGGCGTCGACGATTCGTTCAACACCGCGGTGAAGCCGTTCCTCGACAACCTCACGCGCAACGTCTCCGCCCGCTGCGGCGTCACGAACCTCGGCTGGATCACCCGCAGCGACGCCATTCATCGCGCGAACTGCAACCGCCTCCCGGCGCTTCTCCTCCGCGACGAGAAGAAGACCGCGAAGAAACCGGCGCTCGAGCTCGACGACATCCGATCGATGATCGGACTCGAGCCGCCACGCAAGGCGGCGGCCACGGCGGTGCCATCGACACCCGACGTCGTCGCGCACGAGGCCGACGATCACCTTTCACGCCAGCTCGCAACGTTAAAAACGATGTTCGAGCAGAAAAAGAACGACGACTTCTACGCAAATTTCGATTACGTCACACAACGGACCTTGTTTTCGATGAAGAATCGTCGTCCGAGCGAGCTGGGCGACGTTCGCATCTACACACCGAGCGAGATGCTCGCGTCGCTCTTCGCGAAATCCAACCTACCGACCACGATCGATTGGAGTGAATTGGAGTGAAAAGACTTTCGACCCTTGCAGTAGCCACCCTCGTCCTCTGCACCTCCTCCCTCTCCGCCGCCGACTCCCCCGACCTGCAGATGGTCACCCGCATCCGCCAGGAAGGATTCCGCAACTCCAAGGTGATGGATTACGCCCACGCGCTCACCGACGGCATCGGCGCGCGCCTCACCGGTTCGCCGAACATGAAGGAAGCGAACGAGTGGACCCGCGACGAGTTCACGAAGATGGGACTCGTGAACGCGCATCTCGAGCCGTGGAAGTTCGGACGCGGCTGGGTCGCGGACAACGTCAACGTCCGCATGATTCAGCCCGATGAACAGCAGCTCTACGCGATCGCCTTTGCCTGGTCGCCGGCCACGAACGGCCCGGTGCGCGGCAAGGTCGTGAAGGTGAAGCTCGAGTCGAAGGAAGATCTCGAGAAGAACAAAGGCAAGCTCGCCGGCGCGATCGTCATGATCGCCGAGCCGAAAGAGATGAAGCCGATCGACAAGGCGTATCTCAACCGCTACACGGATGAGCAGCTCGCCGATCTCGAGGGCTACGAAATCCCGGGCGCGCGCGACAACGCCCGCCGCGGCGAATTCATGAAGCGCCGCGAGTTCCGCAAAGAGCTCGCACAATTCGCAGTCGACGAGAAGATCGCGGCGTTCCTGCAGCCGGGCAACGGCGACGGCGGCGTGTTCCGCGTCCAGGGCTCGGGCACGTGGCGCGACGACGAGCCGGTCGGCATCGCGACGATCGGCCTTGCGCCGGAGCACTACGCGCGCATCGCGCGTCTGCTCGACGACAAGAAAGAAGTCGAGCTCGAAGTCGATCTCAAGGCCCGCTTCCTCGACAAGGATCTCAACGCCTACAACACCATCGCCGAGATCGCAGGCAGCGACAAAAAAGGCGAAGTGGTGATGCTCGGCGCGCACCTCGACTCGTGGCACACGGGCACGGGCGCGACCGACAACGCAGCCGGCTCCGTCGTGATGATGGAAGCGGTGCGCATCCTCAAGGCGCTCGGCGTCACGCCGAAGCGCACGATCCGCATCGCGCTCTGGTCCGGCGAAGAGCAAGGCCTCCTCGGCTCGAAGGCCTACGTCGAAGAGCACTTCGGCAAGCGCAACGATCCGAAGGATCCGGAACAGGCGAAGCTCCCGGCGTGGGCGCGCACCGACAAGGGCGAGCTCGTGCTCAAGCCCGAAGCGGCGAAGGTTTCGGCCTACTTCAATGTCGACAACGGCACCGGCAAAGTGCGCGGCATCTACGCGCAGGAAAACGCGGCAGTCGCGCCGATCTTCACGTCCTGGCTCGCACCGCTCCACGACCTCGGCGCCACGACCGTGACGATGCGCAACACCGGCAGCACCGATCACATCTCGTTCGACGACGTCGGCATCCCGGGCTTCCAGTTCATTCAGGATGACGTCGAGTACTTCACTCGCACGCACCACACGAACTGGGACACCTACGAGCGTCTGCAGCGCGAAGACTTGATGCAGGCCGCCGTGGCCGTCGCGACGTTCGTGTGGGAAGCCGCGAACCGTCCCGACATGCTCCCCCGCAAGCCGCTTCCGAAATAGACGATCAACGGCGCGGGCGCGTCACCAAAGAAGGCGCGCCCGCGTCACCGTCCACGCAATCCTCAGCGTGTCCATCAGCGGCTTGTAGTGACTCGTCGCGACACCGTCGACGAATCCGAGCTCGATGGAAATCGACACGACGCGAAACCCGCGACGTCCCGCGCGCACGATCACTTCACTCTCCATGTCGAAGCCGTCGGTGTGCAGATCGATCGCGCGCAACAGCTTCGCGGAGTAAAGACGAAACCCACTCTGCGAGTCCGCGACCGGAACGCCTGCCGCTTTCGAAATGCACCAAGCGGAGAAGCGATTCGCGTTGCGGCGTCGCGGCAGCATGTGCTGAAAGAGATGCGCGCGTCCGCCGATGATGAGATCGACGTGGTCCGCGTTCCACGCGTCGATGAACTTCGGGATCTCGGCAGGAAGATGCTGGCCATCGGCGTCGAGCGTGATGACCGCTTCGTGATCGTGCTCGAGCGCATACGTGAATCCGGTCTTGAGCGCCGCGCCTTTGCCGCGATTCACTTCGTGACGCAACACCACCGCGCCGGCCGCGCGTGCGACATCGCTCGTGCGATCGGACGAGCCGTCGTCGATGACGAGCACGTGCTCGAGCTGCCGCTTCGTGTCTTCGACGACCTTCGCCAGCGTGCGCTCCGCATTGAGCGCGGGGATGATCGCGATCACGCGCCCTCCCGCGTGACGACGGCACAGACGATGCCTCCGCCGGCGGACAGCGAGTTCACGAGCACGTTGCGATATCGCCCTTCATCGACCGCGAGCAGCGCCGCGACGAGTTGCAGCAATCCGCCGGCCGCGTACTCGCCGAAGATCTGCTTCGTCGTCACGACGGGCACACCCGCGAACGCCATGTCGATCGCGCGTTGTTCGACTGCATCGCCGCGCAGCGATCCGTTCGCCGACGCGAAGATCGCATCGACTTCCGACACGCCTGCATCATCGAGCGCCGCGCGCATCGCAGTGACGACGCTGTTCGCGTCGGTGCCCCAATCGGAAACCGGCGCAGTCGTGTCGCGCGCGATGCCGAATCCAGCGAGCCAGCCGTACGGCTTGCGCGAGCCCGCACCGGCGACGAGCATCGCGCCGCCTTCGCCGAGGATGAAGCCGTTGCGATTCGGATCGAAGGGACGCGCGCGCTCATCGCCAGCGCCGTTCGCATGCGCAAGCGCGCCGATGCGATCGAGCACACTGAACAACATCTCGTTCGCTTCTTCGACGCCGCCGATGAGCGCCGCGTCGACGGTGCCTTTCACGAGCTGCGTCGCCGCGTACATCGCGGCCGCGAGCGCGGACGACTCGCGCTGCGTGATCGTCACGTTGAAGCCGCGCAGGTTCCATTCGATCGCGATGTGACTGCCCGGCGCATTCGCCACCGACTCCGCAAACAACTGCGGAGGCGCAAGCGCCGCGCCTTTCGCGACGTACTCCGCCATGTAATCGACGGAGGTCTGCACGGGTCCGAACGACGTGCCGATCGCGACGCCGGTGTTCATGCCGGGCGTCGCACCGCAATCGTCGATCGCGAGCTTCGCCGCACTGACGCCGAGTCGCGAAAGCGCGTTCATACGGCGCATCTTCATCACCGGGATGTAATCGCGCGGCTTGAAGTCCGTCACGAGCGCGGCCTTGTGCGCGCTCAGTCCCGCGGTGTCGAATCGATCGACATCCGCGATTGCGGACGCGCCGCTGTTGAGCAACACGCGGAACGCCTCGACGCCCGTAGCGCCGGGAGCAATGACACCGATGCCAGTGATGGGTATACGCGTCAAGCGAGGCGGGTTATAGCACGCGTCGAAATGCGAGCGACACGTTGCTGCCGCCGAACCCGAACGTATTGGAAAGGACGTTGGTCATCGGCAGCGGGCGCGGGGT
>DASVNL010000405.1:0-3219 GCA_036383875.1 Thermoanaerobaculia bacterium | reverse complement strand
AGCGCGCCAATCCGTTCTACCGCGATTGCACGGAGGTCGTCATCGAGGCGATGGAGCGATTCGCCGCGAAGATCGGACGCAAGTACGCGCCTTACGAATACGCAGGCGCCCCGGATGCGGAACGTGTGATCGTCGCGATGGGCTCCGCGTGCGAGACGATCGAGGAAACAGTCGATGCGCTCGGCGGGAAAGTCGGAGTCGTGAAGGTGCGGCTCTATCGGCCGTTCGACGCGATTCGATTTGCTGCGTGCCTGCCGCCGACTGTGCGCGCCATCGCCGTGCTCGATCGCACGAAGGAGCCGGGCGGCGTCGGTGAGCCGCTCTATCTCGACGTCGTCAGCGCGTTGCGTGAAGCACGTCGCAATGTGCCCGTCGTCGTCGGCGGACGCTTCGGACTCTCGTCGAAAGAATTCACGCCGGCGATGGTGAAGGGCGTGTTCGATGAGCTGAACGCCAAACGCCCGCGCAATCACTTCACCGTCGGCATTCGCGACGACGTCACGCACAACAGCATCGACTACGACTCCACCTTCTCGATCGAGCGCGACGATGTCATTCGCGCGCTCTTCTACGGCCTCGGCTCGGACGGCACCGTCGGCGCGAACAAGAACAGTTGCAAGATCATCGGCGACGCCGGACGGTACGCGCAGGGCTACTTCGTATACGACTCGAAGAAGTCGGGCGCGATGACGGTCTCGCATCTGCGCTTCGGACCGAGGCCGATCCGCGCGCCGTACCTCATCGAGCACGCCGCGTTCGTCGCCTGTCATCACCCGTCGCTCATCGGACGCGTCGACGTGCTCGAGCATCTCGCGGACGGCGGGACGTTTCTCTTCAACGGCAGCGAGATCCCGGAGGAACTGCACGCCGGACTCGCCGCGAAGCACGCGCGCGCGTTCGTCGTCGATGCGTCGCGCGTCGCGCGCGAATGCGGGATGGGCAATCGCATCAACACGATCATGCAGGTCTGCTTCTTTGCGTGCTCCGATGCGATGCCGTTCGATCAGGCGCTCGATGCGATCTGCAACGCGGTGCGCAAGACGTACGCGCACAAGGGCGCAGACGTCGTCGAGAAGAATCTGAAAGCGATCGAGGCGACGCTCGCGAATCTGCACGAAGTGAAACTGACCGCGCCGATCGAACCTCCGCGAGCACGAGAAGCGTCCAGCGATCTGTTGACGATGTTGCTTGCGAATCGCGGCGACGAGTTGCCTGTCAGCGCGATGTCGTGCGACGGAACGTTCCCGACGGCGACCGCGCGATTCGAAAAACGCAACCTCGCGCAGGAGCTTCCGGTGTGGGAAGCCGCGGCGTGCATTCAATGCGGCAAGTGCGCGATGGTGTGTCCGCACGCGGCGATCCGGATCAAGGCCTACGACGAATCACTCGTCGGCAATGCGCCGCCGACGTTCAAGTCGCTCAAGCCGATCCACAAAGACTGGAGCGGCCTCGCGTACACGATTCAGGTCGCGCCGGAAGATTGCACGGGCTGCACGATCTGCGTCGACGTTTGCCCCGCACGAAGCAAGAGCCATCCGGAACAGAACGCACTCGCGATGCGGCCGCAGCAACCGTTGCTCGACGCAGAACGTGCGAACTGGGACTTCTTCCTGAGCCTTCCGGAACGCGATCGCACGACCATCAATCCCGGATTGATCCGCCACCAGCAACTGCAACAACCGTTGTTCGAGTTCTCCGGCGCGTGTGCGGGTTGCGGCGAGACGCCGTATCTCAAGCTCGCCACGCAACTGTTCGGCGATCGCATGGTCGTTGCGAACGCGACCGGCTGCTCGTCGATCTTCGGCGGAAATCTTCCGACCACGCCGTGGTCGACGAACGCGGATGGACGCGGCCCGGCCTGGTGCAACTCGCTCTTCGAAGACAACGCCGAATTCGGCCTTGGCTTCCGCGTCTCGCTCGACAAGCAACGTGAGTTCGCGATGGAACTGCTGCGACGCCTCGCGCCGACGATCGGCGAGTCGCTGGCGCGCGCGATCCTCGATTGTCCGCAGAAGAACGAGGCGGAGATCTTCGAGCAGCGCACTCGCGTCGAGTTGCTCAAGACGCGACTGCGCCGCGCGGAGTTGATGACAAGAATGCACAAGCTCGATGCAATCGACGAACAGCAACTGCTCGCCATCGCGGACGTGCTGGTGAAGAAGAGCGTGTGGATCGTCGGCGGCGATGGCTGGGCGTACGACATCGGCTTCGGCGGACTCGATCACGTGCTTTCGAGCGGCCGCAACGTGAACATCCTCGTGCTGGACACGGAGGTCTACTCGAACACCGGCGGGCAGATGTCGAAGGCGACGCCGCGCGCCGCGACCGCGAAATTCGCCACCGCCGGCAAGTCCGCCGTAAAAAAAGACCTCGGGCTGATGGCCATGACGTACGGCAACGTCTACGTCGCCAGCGTGGCCATGGGCGCGCGCGACGAGCAGACGCTCAAGGCTTTCCTCGAGGCCGAGGCGTTCGATGGGCCGTCGTTGATCATCGCGTACAGCCACTGCATCGCGCATGGATTCGAGATCGGCGAGGCGCTGCAGCATCAGAAGGCGCTCGTGTCGTCGGGACAGTGGCTGCTCTATCGCCACGACCCGCGTCGCGAAGGCAATCCGTTGCAGCTCGACTCGCGCGCGATCTCCACGGACGTCGGCGACTTCCTGCACAGCGAGACGCGCTTCAGCCACATCCAGGACGTCGAGGCCGTGCAGCACGACGTGAAGACGCGCCGCGAGATGTACGAGTACCTCGCGAAACGATGAGGCGCTACGTCGGGATGTCGCGGCCGCGACTCACGACCGGCAGCGCACCGTCGCGTCCGGGCTCGTACGCGCAGAGCGGATCGCTGGCGAACAGGTCGCCCGTCATCGCGTAGGCGCGAGCGCGCGATCCGCCGCACAACGTGCGGTAGTCGCATTGTCTGCAGCGGCCGTGGAGGTTTTGCGAGTCGCGCAGTGCGACGAGGAGGTCGCTGCCGCGATAGATGTCGCCGAGGGGGCGATAGCGGAGATTGCCGGCAGTGTGCGGGGCGAATTCGCTGGGACGCACTTCGCCGGAGTGCGAGATGTAGACGAACGAGCGCGTGCCGTCGAGCGCGGAGTCGAGAATCTCGCGGCCGGTATCGTCCTCGTTGAGATATCCCGTGAAGTCGCCCCACTCGAAGCCGTCCGCGGCGAGCCGGGACAGGAAAAGTTGTTGCACGCGATAGCGCCGGTA
>DASVNL010000404.1:0-3344 GCA_036383875.1 Thermoanaerobaculia bacterium | reverse complement strand
GTCACCACCTGGATCATCTTCTTCTATTGATCGTCCTCATTGCGGATAACGCAACGTGACTTTCTGCGTTGCGTTGTCCGTCTCCGAAATCATCGCCCAATACTGACCCGCCACGCGCGGCCGCACCGCGACCATCGCTGTCCAACCCGAGCACGGCAGATGCGGCAGGATCACGATGCAGCCCGCGGAGAGCGGGGCGTCCGCGGAATACGGATAGCTGTCGTCCGGCCCCTCGCGACGATCAACGGCGAGCGTGAATCGCGCCGGACTGGTGACGAAGCCCGGCTGATACTCGATGACGACATCGACATCGCCCGGTGTGCCGTCGACTTTGAACACTGTGAGCTTCAATCGCGACGACGTCGTCGTGATCGGCACATTGAGAATCACGGTCGGGCCAGTGCGAAATTGATCGGAACGGACGATCGGCACAGGCGTACGACTCGTTTCCTGCTCGCCCACGAAACTCATCAGATGCGCTGAAAACGAGACGCGATGCGCGTCTTCGAAGTACAGCAAGCGTCCACCGGCTTTGCTTGAACCGCGTACCGACAACGGTCGCGCATCGATCAACGGCTCCATCCCGCTCTCAGTGTGATCGGACGGATACCAAAGCTGAGGCACTTCGGTATAGGCCCAGATCAAATTGGTGGCGAAACTCGAACCGAATGCGCCACTGACGCTGCCGGGATGCGTCGCAATCGGGACGAGCACCACGTCGAAGCCGGGCGCGACCGCGAATACGGTATTGGGGATAAGTGAAAACAGCACGACGGCGAGAGCGCGGTTCATGGCCACTGTTACGCGGCTCGCATGACGGGTGCCTAGTATTCGAGCCGTTTGAGCGGCGGGTCGTAATCGAACGAGCCGAGCAGCAACCATCGGCGTGCGGATTGTTCGCGACCCGGACGTGCGAGCAGCGGCGTCGTGTAATGCCAGAACGGCAGACGGTAGACCGCGATCGACGGCTTCTGCGTGACTTCGCGCGACACGGACAGGAAGCGTCCCTGTTCGTACACGAGCATCTGATGCGCGACGGACGCGTTCGAGAACATCACGTGAAAATCGACGAAGCCGTTGCACGCTTCGGGACGTTCGGGGTGATGATCATTGTGCGGTCCGCTGTAATCGCCGGTCTCATAACAAATCACCTGACGCGCCCACCAGTCCTCGCGCAGATTCGGGCGCGTCACCGCCTGTGCGACGCGGCGAAAACTTTTCGACAGCATCATGACGTCGAGTCCGATTTCTTTCGCGCCGTCGAGCGCCTTGGACGTTCGCGAATTGATCGTTGCGGTCTTTACGCGCACGGTCTTGGAGAGCGCATCGGTGTAATTCGTGGTCATGCCCGTCAGCGACTCGCGAGGAATCGGCGTGTGCATGCGGCGCAGTCGCGGGTACATCGCCTCGTCGAGCAATCGCACGCATTCATCCGCGACGCCCTTGTCGATCACGCCTTCGAAAAACACGATCGGCGTCTTGCGCTCTTTGAGCAGCGACTCGAGTTGCGGAGGATCGTTCAGCATCCGCCGCCCGCGCGCATTCAATAGATCTTCGAATTCGGAAGGAAATCGATCCATTGTGACGTCAGTATAGCGGGACGAGACGACGCGCTACACTGCGCGCATGCATCCGTGGCCTCGCCTCAACTGGTCTGACTGGTCCGACACCGCACGCACGCTGCACATGTGGACGCAGGTGGTCGGGAAAATCCGCATGCAGTACGCGCCGCCCGTGAATCACTGGTGGCACATCACGCTCTACGTCACCGCCCGCGGACTCGGGACCGGCGCGATTCCGTGCGGCAGCCGTGCGTTCTCCATCGAGTTCGACTTCGTGGACCATCGCCTCGACGTCGCGACGTCCGACGGCAAGTCCGCCGGCTTCGCACTCGAGCCGATGAGCGTCGCGGCGTTCTACCAGCGCACGAAAGAGCTGCTCGAATCGGTCGAGGTCTTCGTCGACATCTACACGAAGCCGAGCGAAGTCCCGGACGCAATTCCGTTCGAGAAGGACGAAACGAATGCGTCGTACGACGCGAAGGCCGCACACGATTTCTGGCACGCGCTCGTCCACATCGACCGCGTGTTTCAGAAGTTCCGCTCGCACTTTCTCGGCAAGGTCAGCCCCGTGCATTTCTTCTGGGGCAGCTTCGATCACGCGGTGACGCGCTTCTCCGGCAAGATCGCGCCGGAGCATCCGGGGGTGCCGATTCTTCCCGACTGGGTCACGCGCGAGGCGTACTCGCATGAAGTGTCGAGCGCCGGATTCTGGCCCGGCGGTCCGGCGATGGAGGCGATGTTCTATTCGTACGCCTACCCGACTCCCGAAGGATTTTCCGATCAGCCCGTGCGACCCGACGCCGCGTTCTTCAGCAAGGACTTCGGCGAGTTCATCCTGCCGTACGAAGCGGTGCGCGCGTCGAGCGATCCCGAGGGGATGCTGATGGAGTTTCTGCAGTCGACGTATGAGGCCGCGGCGAATCTGTTGAAGTGGGATCGCAAAGCACTAGAGCGGCAGCTCCCATTCGAGCACTAACTCGATAAACGCGCCTCGTTGTTCTTCAGATTTTTGTCGATGCGCAGCAGCCACGGATCGACTTCGATCAGGAACGGCTTGCCCGTCACAGGAATCGTGATCACGTCGTCGCCGTCGAGCACGTGCTTGCGTTCGTAGAGCGTCTTTCCTTCCTCGTCGATCACGCGCACGTCGATCGCCTCCCGGATCGGCAACGGCGTTTCGTTGCCTTCCGCATCCGCGCGCGTCTTCACCGCTTTCACGCGCGCCGTGATCGCCCCATTCCTCACCTCGGCCGACGCAATCGCGAAGTCGTACAGCACGATGTCGCCAAGCCACTGCTCGATGAGCGCGTACTGCTCGTCATTCGCGACGCGCCGCAGATGCGGCATCAGGTCCTGCGGCTTCGTCAATCCGTGACGCGTTGACTGCTCCGCGACGAACGCGCGCAGTGCGGTGTTCAGATTCGCTTCGCCGAGGAGATCGCGGATCGCGTGCAGGACCATCGAGCCCTTGCCGTAGTAGATGTGCGCCTGATTGCGCGCGCGCAGCAGCGGCGTCTCGCCTGTTTCGTCGTTCGCGCGACCCGCGAGATAACGGTCGCGATCGACGTCGAGCAGGCGTAGCACGTGTTCGCGGCCGCGCAGTTGCTCGAGCACCATCAGCTCCGTGTACTTCGCAAACGACTCGACGATGAACGTCGCGCCCGGACCGCTCGACGGTGCGACTTCGTAACCCCACCACTGATGCGCGACTTCGTGCGCGATGCGACGCCCGAGAAGATCGGGGCGATCTTTGTCGCGCGTGTCGATGAGGAACGTGCGGTC
>DASVNL010000403.1:0-2601 GCA_036383875.1 Thermoanaerobaculia bacterium | reverse complement strand
CGTGCTGTTCGGCGTGAAGGTCGCGAATCAGTGGGAAAAAGCGGTCGTGCTGCGCTTCGGCAAGATGCGCGGTCTCAAAGGGCCGGGATTGTTTTTCATCATCCCGATCGTCGACGAGATCTCGCACCTCATCGACCAGCGTATGCGCGTGACGGACGTGACCGCGGAGTCGGCACTGACGCGCGACACGGTGCCGGTCGACGTGGACGCAATCGTGTTCTGGACGGTGTGGGACGCGCAGAAGTCGGTCCTTGAAGTGTCGGATTACTTCATCGCAGTCGCGCTGTCCGCACAGACGGCGCTCCGCGAAGCAATCGGCCGCGCCGAGCTGGCGTCGATGATCACGGAACGTGAACGTCTCGGCGTCGAGCTGCGCTCGATTCTCGAAGAGAAGACGAGTCCGTGGGGCATCACCGTTCATTCCGTCGAGATCCGCGACGTGAAGATCCCGCAGGCGCTCGAGGACGCAATGAGCCGTCAGGCGCAAGCGGAACGCGAACGCCAGGCGCGCATCATTCTCGGCACGGCGGAAACCGAAATCGCCGCACGCTTCGTGGAAGCCGGCGCGGAGTACGAGAACCGTCCAGTCGCTCTGCACCTGCGCGCAATGAACATGCTGTACGAAGCGATCAAAGAGAAGGGCTCGATGGTGATCGTTCCCTCCAGCGCCGTCGAAACCATGGGCCTCGGCGGCCTGTCCGGAATGACTGCTCTCGCTCAGCCTAAGGTTCCCGTGGAGTAGGGGACGACGACGAGGGGGCCTCCGGCGGGCGGGCACGGCCCGCCTCGCTGGTTGTCCCCTCGAACGTGTTTCTGGTTGTGCGCGTGAATCGGCGAGTGCCGCGTTAGCAGGAACAACAAGCGCTGCGGGCCGTGCCCGCCTTAGCCGAGCGAGTCCAGGACATCCTCGATGGTCGACCGGCGGCACGTGTACATCGGCGTGTCGCGCACGGTGAACTTCGAGGACTCCGTTTCGCGCAGCTCCTGCACCAAGTCGAGGAACTCGTCGGCGGTGTCGGACTCGAACGCGACCACGAAATCCTGATCGTCGAGGCCGAACGAATACGTCGTGTTGATCTTTACGCGCGGGTACTTGTGACCGATCGCGATGTGCTCGTTCATGATCCGCTGGCGTTCCGACATCGGCAGCAGATACCAGTCGCGCGTTTTCACGAACGGATACACGAACAGAAACGGACGCTTGCCCGGAACGATGCGGAGCCGGCGACCTTCCTGACCTTCGTGCACATGCTCGTCGACGTATTGCGAGTGCTTCGTCATCGCGAGATACGAGTGCGGCACGTCGAGATAACGGCCGAGGATCGACTTGTTGATCTCCGTCATCATCTTTTGAAAGGGCTCGATGTCGAAGCCGATGCGCCACAGCATGAAATCCACGCCGGCCTTCAATCCCGCCGTCGTGTAAGGCAGGACGAACATCGGCCCTTGATAGCGCTCCACGATTTCCGCGAACTCGCGTTTCGCCTCTGATTTCTGATTCGCGTCCAATGCGCGAAATGCGCGATCCACGCGAAAGAAAATGAAGTTCACGAACTGCCGCTGCAATGGAGTTTCGGACTTCGTTGCGGCCTGAGGCGAGGGGGCGGTGGTGGTGGTCATGGTGTGTCGATCTTAGCAGGTGCAATTCGTCGCAATGTTCTCTGGCGCATGCGCGTGCAACCCATTAGGATGCGGACCGTGGCCCCGCGCGGTAACACGCCTCACGCAGCGCCATCCACGGCGCGCTCGTACCAGCAGCTTCTGACGAAGCTCCTGCGTCACGGAGCGTATCCGCAGCTTCGCAAGATCATCGAGAAGACCCTGCCGGCCGACATCTCGCCGGTATTGCCGCTGCTCCTCGAAGAGGATCGCAAGCGCATCCTCTCGCTCCTCATTGAAGCGGGCAAAGCCGCGCGCGCGTTGTTCGAGCTCGACGAAACCGATCTCAACAACTTCCTCGACTCCCTCGACGATCCGACCCTCGCGTCCATCTGCAGCTCGTCCGCGCCCGACGATGCCGCTGACCTGCTCGACTTCCTCGACGAGGATCGCCGCGCCCGTATCCTCGAAATCCTCGGCGCAACCCAAGGCGCAAAGCTCGAGTCGCTGCTCGAAGGCGAAGAGGAAACCGCGGGCTCGCTGATGAACACCGAGTTCCTCGCGCTCGACGAGGAGCTCACCGTCGCGCAAGCAATCGAAGCGATTCGCCAGTATCCGCGCAAAGAGTCCTTCTTCTACGTTTACTGCGTCGATGCCGATCAGCATCTCGTCGGCGTGCTCTCACTGCGCAGCCTCATCCTCGCGAACGCGTCACTCGCACTGCGCGACATCATGGTGCAGAGCGTCGTGCGCACGCAGATCGACTCGAGTCCGGAAGAAGTCGCACAGCTCGTTTCGAAATACGACTTGTTGTCGATTCCCGTCGTCGACATGCAGAACCGGCTCGTCGGCGTCGTCACCGTCGACGACGTGCTCGACGTCATTCAGGAACAGGCTGAAGAAGATCTCCTCCACCTCGCCGGCGTCGCCGCGAGCGAGCGTGTCACGACGCCTGCGCGCGAGACGTTCCGCACGCGCTTTCCGTGGCTCGCGGTGAATCTC
>DASVNL010000402.1:0-5752 GCA_036383875.1 Thermoanaerobaculia bacterium | reverse complement strand
ATTGATGGTGCAGCCGCTCCTCGCGCAAACCACACCCGCGGGGTGTGCGCGGCTGATTCGCGCGGACGTCGTCGCCTTCGACCACGTCATCGTCCTCAATCGCCTCGGTGCAATGCAGCCGCAGGGGATGATTTACGCGCTCCGCAGCGACGTCGTCCCGATCAACTCGGGCCAGGGACTGGTCGCCGGAAACGTGCGACTGCGCGCCGGCAAGCGCCCGCGTCCCCTCGTCCTGCGCATGAACGAGGGCGACTGCCTGCGCATCGAATTTCAGAACCTCCTCAACACGACGCCGGTCGATGACCAGCAGCCGTACACACGCACCGCCTCGGTCCACGTCGTCGGCATGCAGCTCGTCGGCAGCATCGACTCTGATGGCTCGAACGTCGGCCAGAACACGAGCAGCCTCGTCGCGCCGAATCAGTCGACGGTCTACACGCTCTTCGGCGAGCGCGAAGGCGGCTACCTGATGTACAGCGCCGCCGCGCAAGTCGGCGGCGAGGGCGACTCGGGCTCGAACAGCGCGGGACTCTTCGGCGCGGTGATCGTCGAGCCGCCGGGCGCGGAGTGGTATCGCAGCCAGATCACGGCCGAGGAGCGCGAGCTTGCGACGACGCTCCTCACGCCGGATAGCCAGCCGATCCTCGACTTCAATGCCGTCTATCCGGGATGGCATCCGCGCGCGGGCGTGCCGATCCTGAAGATGCTGAACGGCACCAACATCATTCACTCGGATCTCACCGCGGTCATCACCGGCCCGGATCACGGACGATTCCCGCCCGGCACGTTTCCCACGGTGAAGGTGGAGCCGGACCGCGACCAGCCATTCCGCGAATTCGTCACGATCTATCACGACGAGCTCGGCGCCGTGCAGGCATTTCCTCAATTCAATGACCCGGTCCTCGGCCACACACTGCACAGCGTCCGCGATGCGTTCGCAATCAATTACGGGACCGGCGGCATCGGCGCGGAAATTCTCGCGAATCGATTCGGCGTCGGGCCGATGGCCGACTGCACTGAGTGCAAATTCGAGGATTTCTTCCTCTCGTCATGGTCGGTCGGAGATCCCGCGATGATCGTCGACGTGCCGGCCAATGCGCCATGCACGAAGGCGCAGATTCAGAACAACGTAACGAACTGCTTCACGGTCGCGAAGAAAGCGACGAAGGTCCTGTATCCCGACGATCCGTCGAACGTCTATCACTCCTATCTCCGCGATCACGTGAAGTTTCGCGTGCTACACGCGGGCTCGAAAGAGCATCACATCCACCATCAGCACACGCATCAGTGGCTCTACACGCCCGATGAAGACGACTCGTCGTACCTCGACAGTCAGGCCATCGGGCCGGGCAGCGCGTTCACGCTCGAAATGGTTTACGGCGGCAGCGGCAATCGAAATCTCTCCGTCGGCGACTCGATCTTCCACTGTCACTTCTATCCGCACTTCGCGCAGGGCATGTGGGCACTGTGGCGCGTGCACGACGTGTTCGAGTGGGGCACGACGCTCGACGAGGGAACGGGCGAAGTCGCGCCGGGCAATCGCGCGCTACCGGACGGCGAGATCGCGAAAGGCACGCCGATCCCCGCCATTGTGCCGCTCCCGACGCTGCCGATGCCTCCTCTGCCCGCCGAGAACATGATCATCGTGAACGGACAGGTGCAGACGGTGGGCCCCGGCCATCGCGGCTATCCGTTCTTCATCCCCGGCGTCGCCGGTCATCGCCCGCCGCATCCGCCGCTCGACACGATCGACGACGGCGGCCTGCCGCGCCACGTCATTGAAGGCGGGACGTTCACCGAGGTGCATACGCGATTCGATTTCTCGAAGGCGCTCGTGACGGCGAATGCGAAGGAATTGCCGGAAACCGGCACGCCCGCGGAGCTCGAAGCGATGGCGTATCACGCGCAGCGCCAGCACGCGACGTACACGCCGGAAGGCGATCCGGCATTCTTCATCACCAATGGATTGCCGCCGAAACCCGGCGCGCCGTATGCCGATCCGTGCGTGACCGACAACGGTCAGCCGACCGGCAATTCGCGACTGTACAAATCGGCCGACATTCAACTCGACGACATCAAGTTCAATAAAGTCGGCTGGCACTTCCAGCAGCAGCGCATTTCCGCGTTGTGGGATGACGTCGCCGCGACGCGCAACGGCACGCGTCCGCCGGAGCCATTGTTCTTCCGCGCGAACAGCCGCGATTGCATCGAGTTTCACCTCGTCAACCTCATCCCCGGCCATTACGAGCAGGATGATTTCCAGGTGCGGACGCCGACGGACATCGTCGGTCAGCACATTCACCTCGTGAAATTCGACGTCACCGCATCGGACGGCGCGGCGAACGGTTTCAATTACGAAGACGGTAGTTTCTCGCCCGACGATGTCATCGAGCGCATCGACGCAATCAATGCGTTCGGCGGACTGCGTCAGGAGAACGGCTCCCGCGTCACGCTCACCGCCGAGCCCCATCCCTTCTTCGGCACCCTCGGCGCACAGACGACCGTGCAGCGCTGGTACGCGGACGACGTTCTCAACAACGCCAATGAGGACCGCACGCTGCGCACCGTCTTCACGCACGATCACTTCGGACCGTCGACGCATCAGCAGGTCGGCCTCTACGCGGGTCTCGTCATCGAGCCGCAGAACTCGGTCTGGAAAGATCCGAAGACCGGAAATCCGTACGGCGGACGATTCGACGGCGGACCGACGAGCTGGCGCGCGGACATCGTTCCGCCGAATCCCGCGGACAGCTATCGCGAGTTCCTCCTCGAATTCGCCGATTTCCAGCACGCATACAAACAGGGCGCGTCATTCCCGAGTCCGACTGGCGTCATCAACCCGCCGGGCCGCAAGGAAGTTGGCTTGCCGTACCTCCTTGCGAAGCCGAATCAATGTCCGGGTGGCGTGGCTCCGCCGTGCCCTGAGGCGATTTCGGCGGACGACGTCGGCACGATGGTCGTCAATTATCGAAATGAGCCGCTCGCGCTGCGCGTGCACGATCCCAGTACGAATGCACAAGCTTCCGGATTGGCAGGCGATTTATCGTTTGGATTCCGCTCCGACATCACGCGTGCCGAGTCTGCGCTCAATAGTCAGCCGACGCCGCTGCTCACGCCCGGAATGCAGGCAGGCGATCCGTACACGCCGCTCCTCGAGGCGTATGAAAACGACCGCGTGCAAATCCGTCTGCTCGTCGGCGCGCATGAGGAAGGGCACAACTTCTCCGTGCACGGCGTGAAGTGGCTGCTCGAGCCGTCGGCAGTAAATTCGGGCTTCCGCAACTCGCAGATGATGGGCATCTCCGAACATTTCGAGTTCGTCATCCCCGCGATCCCGACGACGTCCGTCGTCGAGAGCGCGGATTTCCTCTATACGGCCGGACGCGCCACGGATGACTTGTGGAACGGCATCTGGGGAATCATGCGCGCGTACAAGGGGCCGAAACCGCTGCTCAATACGCTGCCCAACAATGTCGAAGCCGGCGCGCCGGTGCTCGAGAATCCCTCCGACTTCGTTGGCATCTGTCCGACGACCGCACCGCAGCGCAATTTCTTCGTCAGTGCGATCCGCGCGAAAGACAGCCTGCCCGGAAAAGCGATCGTCTATAACCCGCGCCCAGGCAACGGCGGAAGACTGGAAGATCCGAGCGGCATGCTCTATGTGCGCGATACCGATCTCGATCCGGTCACGTTCAAATTGAAGCCGAATGTGATCGTCGAGCCGCTCGTGCTGCGTGCAAACGCGGGCGATTGCATCAACCTCACGCTCACGAATCGGCTCCCCTCCCCGATGGGCGACATCCAGGGCTACAGCGCGCTGCCGATGCTCATTGAGAACTTCAATACGAATCAACTCGCGTCGTCGCCGTACGCCGGGCTGCATCCGCAGTTGGTTTATTACGACGTCACGACCAGCGACGGCCACAATGTCGGCTTCAATCCGACGCAGACCGCCGCACCGGGAACGAGCATCACGTATAAGTGGTACGCGGGCGAGCTCAATCTCGATCCGAGCGGCGTCCTCACCGCGACGCCGATCGAGTTCGGCGCGACGAACCTCATGTCCTCCGATCCGATTCGTCACGCGGGCAAAGGCGGATTCGGCGCATTGATCATCGAGCCGCCGGGATCCGTATGGGTCGAAGAGTCGCAGGCTGCCGCGGTCGTCGAGAACGGCTCACAGCAGTTCTACGAAAACGTCCTGCAGTTCCAGACGGACGTCAATCTCCTGTACGGCGACGTCAATCGCGATTTCCCCAACTCCTTCCCCAACCCGCTCGCGGGCACACCCGTACGTCTGATTGACCAGACGCAGGATCCCGAAGACTCGGGCCACAAGGCGGTGAATTATCGGTCCGAGCAGATCTGGCATCGGATGGGAAACGATCCCGACACGCCGCTCACCGTCACGCGGACCGTCGATTTCACCGACTCCCTCTCGAATTCACTGACCGGCGACGATCCGTATACGCCGGTCTTCTATACCGCGTCCGGAATCGACACGCGGTTCCGCATCCTCACGGCCGGGGGTCATGCGCGCAACAACGTTTTCGCGCTGCACGGACACGTCTGGCAGCAGACGCCATACATCAACTCGTCGCACGCCCTCGGCAACAACCCGCTCTCCGAGTGGACCGGCGTGTTCATGGGCATCGGCGCCTCGAGTCATTTCGACGCGCTGCTGCGCAACGGCTCCGGCGGCAAATTCATGATCCCGGGCGATTACCTCTGGCGCTCGCAGCAGTCCTTCTTCCTCGATGGTGGTCTGTGGGGGATTCTCCGTGTCCAGCCGTAATGCCGCCATTGTGTTGTGTCTCTTCATGACGATCTCTGCGATCGCATCGCAGAAGATCGAGAGTGGCGGTGTGTCCGTCGAGCTCCTGACCGCACGTGCAGTCGAAGGGAAAGACGTGCTGCTGCGATTCGCCATCAAAGGCAGCGACGGCAGCCGTCTGAGCGGCATTCGTCCCGCGGCATGGATCGACGCCCGCGATGCAAACGCGGATGCGAGTACGTGCAAGACGAAAGTGCAGTCGTTTCTCGGCGGGACGCTGCGTGCGCGTCCGCAGGTCGATCTCAATACGTATTACGTCCTGACCCTCAATGCGGAACCGTCGATCGCCGTCATTGACCCGCTCCTCGGATTCGGCGGCAGCAAACTGCTGACGGCGATCACGCTGCAGAGCCCCGGCGTCGACTGGGTGCTCACGCCGGACCAGCGCCGTCTGTTCGTCTCGATGCCGCTCGTCAATCGCGTGGCGGTCATCGACACCGAGTCGTGGACGGTCATCAACAACATCGAAGTCGGATTCCGGCCCGGACGTCTCGCACTGAGCGACGTCGCACTGTGGGTGCTGTCGGAGTCGACGGCGTCTGTGATCGATCTCTCGACGCTCGGCGTCCGCCGCACCATCGACATCGGCAAGGGTGCGCATCAAATCGCGTTCGCCGGCAAGCACACGTACATCAGCGGTGCTGAATCGAAGACGATCGACGACGTCACGATCGTCGACGCTGACGCGCTCGCGTATTCGCCCCTGAGTAATTCCGTGTTCGCGATCGACCGCGAGAGCGGCGTCATTACGATCGCGGGCACGGACCGTCGCATTCAGGCG
This sequence comes from Thermoanaerobaculia bacterium, assembly GCA_036383875.1. Taxonomy (GTDB): domain Bacteria; phylum Acidobacteriota; class Thermoanaerobaculia; order Gp7-AA8; family Gp7-AA8; genus QHVT01. Next base: position 137 of record DASVNL010000402.1, on the reverse strand, counting down.
AAGCCGGGCATCGACTCCATCACCTTCGCGCCGGGCGGCCGCTGGGGATTCGTGACCAACGGCAAAGAGAACGCCGTGCACGTGATCGACTCGTCGACGGCGACGATCGTCACGACGGCGACGGATGTCGGCGCATC
>DASVNL010000401.1:0-1601 GCA_036383875.1 Thermoanaerobaculia bacterium | reverse complement strand
CAAGCTCCTCGGCTCGGTGCGACGCTGCGTGCGTCCGATGGCCGAAACCCGGCCAGGCATTTCCGTCGCATAGCGACGTGCGCCCACTGACTGCCACAGTCACGCCGAACGAGCTCGGCTCGATCCTCGAACTCCCTCCCACCGTCATCGATGCGCTCATCGAAAGCGGGCGCGTGCTCTGTCAGGTGAAGAATGGCGAGCCGCGGATTCCACTCGATCAGATCGAAACGCTTTTTCGCGATGGACTGATGAAGCTCTATCGCGCCGAAGTCGAAGGCGTGAGCGCGACGAACGTCGTCGCCGAAGTCGCGCCACCCGCTGCGCTCGAAGCCGAGCCCGAGCCGATCGCGGCCGCCGAGCCCGAGTCACCAGCGGCGCGGCCGCAACTGACGATCGTGCCGCGGAACGTGAAGCCCGAGCCACCCGAACAGCGGATGGCGCCGCGCTACGTGCCGCTGCGACAGATCGGCGGGATCTTCGGCGAAACGAAGTTCACGATCGTGCAGATGTCGGCGACCGGACTGCGCATCCGCCATCGTGAAGCGCTGATGCCCGGCGACGAAGCGAAGCTGTCGTTCGCGCTGATGCGACCCGCGCGCTCGTTCGTCGTCCGCGCCAAGGTGGTCTGGACGCGACTCGCGAAGTCGGGCGACGAGCACGTGTCGATCAGCGGATTGCGCATCGTCGAACACGGCGAGCGCCTCGCACGCGCGATCGAACTGCTCGAGTCCGCACACGAGCTGCAGCGCGAGCGTCGCGCGCGGCCGCGTCGCGACGCGGATGCACTCGTGCTGCTCGCATCGATCTCCGACGACGAGATCGCGCTCGTCACAACGGCGATGGAGAAGTTCGCGAACGATCCGGTCGAGGCGACGCGCTGGTACTCACGCGCGCGATTCGCACTCGCCGATGAAGAGGTGCGTCGCACCGCACCGCCGAACCCGCGCGATCGCGAAGAAGTCCTCGGCATCTGGGAGTATCTCGAGCGGCAGATCGATCTCGCGAAAGTCGCCGGCGTGGTGAACTGGGCGCGCGGCGCTTAGAGCGGCTCGACGGTCGCGCCGATGATGAAGCCGCTGAAGTTCGCGTTGTGGCGAATCGCATCGGCGGAGAAGCTCGGCAACGTCTCGATGCGGCTCAGCGTGCGATACAGCTTCTGATACGCGACGCTGTGCGTCTCGACGTTCTGCATCGTCAGAGGCATCGCCAGTCCGTAGCGTTCCGCATCGACGCCGTCGAGGCGGATCGGACGACGCACTTCCTCTGAGATGGGATCCCATTCACCGACGAGGATCATCGGCGCGTTCGCGTTCTGTTCCGCGCAGACGACGAGGTCCGACACACCGCGATCGAAGTCCGCATTGGCAACGCTCACCGAGCGCGCAGCGGTGCGATGACGTTCCTGCTGCAGCAACTGCAGCAGCGCCTTCTCTTCATCGACGACGGAGATGTCGGCGTCATTCGATGAGAGCCACACGGCCTCGCCGATGTCCTGCATGCCGATGCCTTTGAGCGACACGGCGCCGAGGAGTCGCAGTCCGATGTAGCCGTCGCCTGAGGATGCAGGGACCCCGATGTACGTGCTCCACGCCGCGCGCAAT
>DASVNL010000400.1:0-2337 GCA_036383875.1 Thermoanaerobaculia bacterium | reverse complement strand
GGCGTTCCCGCGCCGTCGCAATCTCCTCGGCCTGCGCGTGAAGGTGCGCGTTGTCGATTGCGATCGCGGCCTGGACGGCGAATCGCTCGAGCGTTTCCTCGTCGTCGGTCGTGAAGAGTGCGCCGTCGAGTTTCTCGCTCAAATAGATGTTGCCGAGGAACGGACTCTTGCAGGTGACGGGCACCGCGAGCAGCGTGCGCATCACCGGATGATTCGCGGGAAATCCGAGGGATCGCGGGTGCGAGGCGACGTTCGGAAGACGGAGGTGCTGCCCTTCGTGAAGCACGACGCCGAGGACGCCGTGACCGACGGGCGGCGGCCCGATGGCCTCGCGTTCCGCGAGCGTGACTCCGGACGTGATGAACTCTTTGATGCTTCCGCCGCGCTCGATGACGGAGAGCGCTCCGTATTTCGCGCCGACGAGATTGCGCGCCTGCTCCACGACTTTCTTCAGCACGATCGCGAGCGAGAGCTCGGACGCGACGTCGAGACCGGCGGCGTGCAGCGCGAGAAGCTCGCGATTGCGGCGCTCGAGGCGGCTCTGAATGCGGCCGACCATGCGAAAGATCACCGCGGAGAACACCACGATTCCTGCGACGGCGATCCCATCGAGCAGGAGACGCTGCCAAAGCGCGACGTCGCCGAGAATCAGCGTGCGCGCCACCTCGATGACCACGATCACGCCGATCGGGATGATCGTGGCAATCAGCTTCAGTTGCTTCAGCGTCATCATGAGCGCGAGATCGTCGAAGACAGATTCTGCACCAAACTCATGGTTGGGCGAGAGAGTCTCTGACGCACGCGCCGGCCCGGTCGCGTGTGCGGCCGAGCCGGGCAGCGTCAAGGTGAGGAGTCGCGCGTTCACGGTGCGTCTCAGTTCTGCGCCGATTGCACGACCCAGCGGAAGGTGACCTTCACATCGTTGCCGGTCTTGATCGTGCCCATCATGGCCGTCGGCGGCTTGATGCCGTAGTCCGACATGCGGATCGGAAGCTGGCCGGTGAGCACATACGCGCCGGCGGGTTCGCGCGTGCCCTTCACCTGCATTGCGACGTCGCGCGTGACGCCGGCGATCGTCAGCTTGCCGCGCGTTTCGAGCAGCAGCGCCGGCGCTGATTGAGAGAGGACTGCGTTGGTGAGCTGATAGTTGATCGTCGGATTGGTGTTCGCCTTCAGCGCTTCCGCCATGAGCTTGTCCATCTTGGCGTGCTCGCTCTTGATCGACGTCACCGGGATGGTCACCGCGACGTTGCTCGCGTCGTTCTTCCACTGTTCGATCGTCGGCGCGACGATGGTGCCGTTGATGGTCGTTCCTTCCATCGTCCATTCATGCAGCGTCGACGTACCTTCGATGCGGATCAGCGAGCCCTTTGTGGGCATGAAGCGATCGGCAGCGGCGACTCCGGCGAGGAAGATGAACAATGCGATTGCGGGGATGAAGATGCGTTTCATTGAGAGGCTCCGTTCTGCTGCGCATTCGTGGTCGGTTAGAAGGCGAAGGAGACTTCTGCGACGAAGCCGTTGAACTCGGGGTCACGCCAGGCCTGGATGCCGTTGTTGACCACGTCGCCCTGGCGGAATCCGCTGTACTTCTGGGTGACGTATTCGAGTTTCATGAGCATGTTCTTGGTCAGCCAGAACCCGCCGCCTACCTGGAGGCGATTGACCTTGCCGTCCGTCTCGCGGCCATTGAGCATGTCCGTCGTCGCGGCGCTGTAGCGCGCGGCGGCGTAGAGCGCGGGCGTGACTTTGTACACGACGTCGCCGGCGTAGTAGTTCCAGGTTTCTTCCGGCGTTCCCGCCGCGGAACCGTTGATGTCTTTGTCCTGCGTGCGGCCGTAGTGGCCATAGAACTTGATGGGGGAGTTTGCGTCGTCGTAGGTCAGGTCGAACTGTCCGGCGCTGAATTTCTCACCGGCCTGCGGGAACACGTTGCCCGGTGCCTGTCCGCCGCCCATGACGCCTGCATACCGTTCGCCGCTGCGATTGCCGCTGAACATCTGCAATGCGCTGCCGCCTGCGGCCTTCGTCGGATTGTCGCTGTTGTTCGCGGTCATGTAAGAGACCGACGCGCGGACCGGCTTGATGGGATAGAAGTACAGCTTGCCGTTCACGGCGAATCCACGTCCGACGTTCCAGTCTTCAGTGGTTGTCCCGTTGTTCGCGCCGATGAGCCAGCCGTAGCGCGTGCCGGGCTTGCTCGACACCTGCATGCCGATGCTGACGATGTTCGGATCGACGACGAAGTTTCCGACGAGCGGGTTCTTCTGCACGATGGCGTTGTTGGACCGATGGTCTTTGTTGTCGCCGAAGTCGACGAGGAAGTGACCGGCTTTG
>DASVNL010000399.1:0-4074 GCA_036383875.1 Thermoanaerobaculia bacterium | reverse complement strand
GTCGGCTTCGATCGTGCCGAATGAATAGGCGTCGGCGCTGCTCGCGGTGAGCGTTCGCGCGCGACGCAGCAGCGCTTCGATGCGCGCGAGCAGCTCGATCATCTCGAAGGGCTTGGTCACGTAGTCGTCGGCGCCGAGCTTGAGGCCGAGGACCCGATCGATGACCTGGCCGCGCGCGGTGAGCATGAGGATCGGTGTCTGCACACCGCGCTGGCGCAGATCGCGGCAGACGTCGAAGCCGTTCTTCTTCGGCAGCGCGACGTCGAGCAGGATCGCGTCGAAACGATTGCGCGCTGCGACGTCGAGCGCGGCTTCACCATCGCGAGCGAACGTGACCGCGTAGCCTTCGCTCTCCAGACGATCGCCCAGCGTGAGGATCAGCGACTCTTCGTCTTCGACGAGCAGGATGCTGCGCTTCATTCGATCACCGCCGGGATGCGCATCGTGAATGCCGACCCGCCACCGCGCCGCCGCTCCACACCAACCGACCCGCCGTGATCCTCGACGATCTGTTTGACGATGGCCAGACCGAGGCCGGCGCCGCGGATGGTCTCGCTGTTGCGGCCGCGGAAGAACGGCTCGAACAGATGCGCGACGTCGCGCGTGTCGATCCCTTCGCCGCGATCCTCGACTTCGATCACGACGACGCCACGCGCGTCCCACTTCGCGCACACACCGACCCAGTTCCCGCTGCCGCCGTGACGAATCGCATTCGCGACGAGATTCTGCACCGCGCGCGTGAGCGACGCCGCGTCGCCGGACACGTGTGGCAGTCCCGGCTCGATCTGCAATTCAATCTCGATCGGCGTGCCGAGTGCGAGCGCGCGCGACTGGCTCACGGCATCTTCGACGATTGACGCGACGTCGACCGGACCGCGGCGTCGCGTCGTGCGCGCCTGCATGCCGGCGAACTCGAGCACCTGCGCGACCATGTCGCCGCGCATCGCGGCGATCGGCGTGTTCAGCTCGTGACTCATCGCTGCGACGAACTCCGTTTGCTGCATGCGCAAACGATCCGCGCGACGCAACAACGCGAGCAGCGTCGCGATCGTCGCGACGAGGATCATCAGGATCGTGATGTTCAGCGCGAGATTGCGGCGTCGCGCGGATGCGATCGTCGCTTCGAGTCCGCCGTTGCTGCGGCGCACGAGCACGCGCCACTCCGCTTGTCGCGGCGTGGGCGGCGGTCCTTCGAATCCGGGCCGGCGTGGTGGCCCGCCGCCGAACGGCGACATCACGCGTGCTTCCGCATCCGGCTCGTGTTTGCCATCGGGCCACGCCGGCGACGAGCGATAGAGCACGTCGTTTCCGCTCACGAGCGCGACTTCGTACGCGTCCGTCGCATTGCTGGAGAAATGTTGTTGCGCGAGGCGCGGAAGGATCGTCTCGGTCAGAACTTTGCGATTGAGCACGACGATCAACACGCGCGGCTCGGGACGTTCGAGAGGCGGCGGAGGTGCATCGAACGTCACGGGACGCGGTAGTTGCTGCACGACGAACAACGCGGGGATCGAGCCGAAGAACGGACTCGGCCAGCGCGTTCGACCGCGATCGTCTTCGCTGCGCGTCAGCGCCGCGCGCATCGGCTCGAGTTTCTGCGGCCAGCCGACAACATTCGACGCCGCGTCGCGCAACGTCCATGTGTCGCCGTTGCGCTCCAAGCTGTACACCGATTCGACGAGCGGATTCTGCGACGCGACGTTGCCGCGCGCGTACGTGCTGAACACCTTCGCGATCTCTTCGCTCAACTCACCGGCGAGCCGTCGCGATGCGAAGTCGAGGTTCGCGCGCATGCGCTGACGCTCTGCGTCACTCACGCGATCGATCCATCGATACTGCAGCGTGCCGAGCACGGCGAGTCCCGCCACGAGCAGCAGCAGGAGGATCGCGAGCAGCGCGTTCGCACCTTTGGGGATCATCCGCATCGTGGCGAGTCTAACGCGACGATTCACACGGAAATCGCAGCGCGGCGCAGCTTTTACGTCTCTTACAAAGCTCTTGCGTCTCCATGAAGCGCGCATCGGCGTGCGAGCCGAAGATGCTGCTCATGAAACGCAAAGCACTCGCCATTCTCACCATCCTCGTCACCGCCATCGCCCTCGGCGCCTACGCACAGCGCGGCCCCGCACCAAACGGCGGACCGCGCGGAGCCGGCATCCCCGGCTTCGGCGGCCCCAACGGCAACAGCGTGCTCGCCGACTACCTCTCGCTCACCACCGAACAGAAAAGTGCATGGGAGACCATTCAATCCGAGCTGCGCACGAGCATCGACGGATTCAATGACCAGGAGCGCACGATCGGCGAGCAACTGCGCACCGCGCTCGACGCCGGCTCCACCGACGCCGCAGCTCTCGGCAATCTGTTAATCCAGATGCGCACGATCCGCACGCAGATCGACGCGGCACGCGACGCCGCCGACGCGAAGTTCGAGGCGAAGCTCACCGCCGACCAGAAAGCGAAGTACACCGCGTTCCAGGCCGCATCCGAGTTCCTGCATCCGCGTGGCCCGCGCTAGTCGTACCGGCACGCCAACGCGATCAATGCTTTCCGTGCATTCGGAGCAGCAGATCCCATGCGTAGCCGCCGCCGAGCCAGACGGCGGCTACGACGATCACGACTACGCCCAGCATCACGTACAGCCTCGCTTGTTTACTCATACGAAAGTGCCTCTCTGACTGGAATTCGCGTGGCACGCCACGCGGGATAAAAACTGGTGAGTGCGCCGAGGATCACGATGAGGGCGAGCCACGTCGCGAGAGCGCGCGGAGAGATCAGAAACTCGACCGGTGTCTTGATGAAGATGCGGCCCGTCGCGCGATCCATGAGCCACGTCGCGGGCATCGAGATCACGACGGCGACGCACCAACTGAGCACGCCGGTGAGCACGCCTTCGAACACGATGTGACTCGCGATCGTGCGCGGCGTCGCGCCGATCGCGCTGAGCACGCCGAGCTCGCGCGTGCGACTCACGACGTTGAGCGTCAGCGTCGACATCAGTCCGAGGGCGCCGACGAGGACGACCAGCGTCGCGGCGAAGAAGATCGCGCTCTCGATGATGACCAGGTGATCTTCGATCGACCTGCGACGATCCGTGAGTCGCTGCACGTGCGCGACCGGCAAGTTCGCGCGCTGCAACGCGCGCTCGACTTGCTGCGCGGTTTCCGCGCTATGCGAACGCGTGACCACGCGCGCGTTGCGCGTGAGCGCGACGTCGTTCATCAACCGCGCGACGGTCGCGCGCGACGCGTACGCCGTCGCGCCGGAGCCGAGCTCCTTCACGACACCGACGATGCGCATGCCGTTCGGCGTCTTCGCCGCGAGCGCCTGATTGATCACGTATTCGCCATCCGCGCGAAGCCAGCGACCTTCGATGAGCGGCAGCGCGAGCAGCTTCGAATCGAGCTCGATGCCGACGAGTGCGTGATCGTTCTGTCGCGTCTCGAGCCACGACTCGACGTGCGCGACGTCGGGAACGCTCGCGATCACGCGCGCGAGTTGTTGTGCATCGACGCGTTCGGTGAGTCGCACGTCGAGGTCGTAGCGGCGCCCGTTGTGATCGTCCGCGATCGACTGCGCCCACGACTCCGAAACGTTCAGCGCGGCGATGAACACCGCACCGCCGATCGCGAGCGTCGCGACGGTGAGCAGCAATCGTCCGCGACGTTGAAACGCGGTGCGCAGCGAGAGCAGCAGTGTTCGCGGGAGAAAGCGCACGCGCGCGAGCACGCGATCGAACGCGCGCGTCCCGAACGCGCGCGTCGTGTCGTTGCTCAGTGCCTCGTGAATGCTGATGCGCGACGTGCGCACGATCGGGACGAGCGCGACGATGATCGGGACCATCACGCCGACGGCGATCTGCGTCGCGAGCACCCACAGCGGAACGTTCTGCGATGTGAGCGTGGCGTTGAGCATAGACGCGGCGAAGCGTGCGTATGCGCGGCCCGCGGAGAGCGCGACCGGCATCGCAATGAGCAACGACAGCGTCGCGAGAATCGCGACGTGCACGAGCGACATCGCAACGAGCTGCCGCGTCGACGCGCCGGTCGCCTTCATCACGCCGATGTGGCGCAGTTG
>DASVNL010000398.1:0-2367 GCA_036383875.1 Thermoanaerobaculia bacterium | reverse complement strand
ATCCTCGATGACGGCGAGCTGCGCCGCATCGCGGTGACGCATCGCGATCCGGAACCGCGCGCGACCGCGCTGAAGCACATGCGCTCGTATCCGCCGTCGCGTCAGCGCAGCGGTCTCATTCGCCACGTCATCGAAACCGGCGCGCCGCATCTCCTGCGACGCTACGACTGGGCCGCGTTCGAAAATGCGTACGCCGACGAGCCGGAAGTCATCGACGCGTTCCGGCAGATGGGCATCGAGTCGTACATCACCGTTCCGCTCTCCACCCACGGCGAACACCTCGGCGCGATCACGCTCGTCTCCGGCAATCGCGAGCGACTCTTCGACGAACACGACCTCGAGCTCGCGGTGGAGCTCGGACGTCGCGCGGGCTACGCGATCGACAACGCGCGTCACTACTCCGATGCGCAGTCGGCGAATCGCGCGAAGGACGAGTTCCTCATCACGCTGTCGCACGAGTTGCGCACGCCGATGACCGCGACGCTCGGCTGGGCGTCGATGCTGCGTCGCGATCTCTCGCCCGAAAACTTCCGGCTCGCGATCGACACGATCGAACGCAGCTCGCGCGCGCAGGCGCAACTCATCGACGACATCCTCGACGTCTCGCGCATCGTGACCGGCAAGCTGCAGCTCAACGTCGCGCCGGTCGGCTTCCGCCAGATCGTCGAGTCGTCCGTCGATGCGATCCGTCCGACCGCGACGACGAAGAACATCGAGTTGCAGCTCAACCTCGCGGACGTCCCGTCCGTCGTCATCGCCGACTCCGCGCGATTGCAACAGGTGTTGTGGAACGTGCTGTCGAACGCGGTGAAGTTCACGCCGTCCGGCGGCACGGTCGCAATCACGCTGCACGAGCCGAGTGACGGTCGCGCACGCATCACGGTTCGCGACACGGGCATCGGCATTTCTCGCCGCTTCCTGCCGCACATCTTTGAACGCTTCCGTCAGGCCGACGGCGGCACGTCGCGCGTGCACGGCGGACTCGGACTCGGTCTCGCAATCGTGAAGAGTCTCATCGAACTGCACGGCGGCACGGTCACCGCGGCGAGTGAAGGCGAAGGTCTCGGCTCGACGTTCACGCTCACCTTGCCGATCGCAACGCCATCACTCGCCGACACCTCGGCGCCGATCGAGACTCCGATGGTCACGCTGTCCGGCGTGTCGGTGTTGCTCGTCGAAGATGACGACGACACGCGACGCATGCTCAGCGCGACGCTGACGACGTTCGGCGCGGATGTCACCGCGGTGCACTCTGTCTCCGCGGCACTCGACTCCATGCACGCGTCGACGCCGAGCGTGCTCGTGAGCGACATCGGCATGCCTGGACTCGACGGCTACGAACTGATGCTGCGCATTCGCGCGAATCCATCCGCGGCGACGCGCGCCGTCCCCGCGATCGCGCTCACCGCGTACGCGAGTCCGGAGGATCGCGAGCGCGTGCTCACGAGCGGCTTCAACTTCCACCTCGCGAAGCCCGTCGATCCGCTCACCGTCGTGCGCGCCGTACGCGAAGCGGCAGGCCGCGCTTAGTTCACGTCCACCGCGCGGCTGAACTCCGAGCTGCTCGAAATCGAGTATTCATAGAAGAAGGTGATCGAGAACGCGGCGGTCGCGTTGATCGCCTGGCCGCGAAGATCGCCGGCGTGGATGAACGTGAACGTGCCGTCGGATGCGACGGTCGTCTGCCCGAGGTAGCGTTCGCCTTGTCCGAGAAGATCGTCGTTTGAGTAGACGTCGACCGCGTATGCCTTCGCGCTGATCCAACCCGGAATCTCCGCGACGTGGCCGGTGATCGTCGTCGTCATGCCGTCGAAGTGCGCTCCGGCGATGACCGGTGCGGGCGGTTTCTCGTACGACGATGACTCGAGCGTCGGCCCATCGAGTCCGATGTCGAGGCCGGCGCCGTTCGCGAACATGCGGTTGTCGCGCACGACCGTGAACGAACGCGGCGCGAGCGCGATGCCGAACTCGCGGTTGTGCGCGATCACATTGCGCTCGACACTCGCGCTGCCGTAGCCCGCGGTCCGTTCGCCGATGAACAAACCGCTCGCGCCGTTCGCCACGGGCGTGTCGTCGAACGCAGCGACGCCGATGCGATTGCTGATCACCGTCGCGCCTTGCGAATCGAAGAACGCGCCGCTGCGTCCGTTCCCGCTGAGCACATTGCCTTCGAGCCAGCCGTGTCCGCGATTGACCATCACGCCGCGGCTGCCATTCGGTCGCGCTTCGTGTCCGGTCGGATCGATGCCGATGTAGTTGTGTTTGATGTAGCTCTGAAACGACAGGTCGCGCTGCCCCTGATTCTCTCGCTCGATGACCACGCCATGTCGCGGGAACCCGCCGATCGCGAGGCCATGCACTTCGGCG
>DASVNL010000397.1:0-2998 GCA_036383875.1 Thermoanaerobaculia bacterium | reverse complement strand
CGCAAGACTCGCGCAGGAGGAACAACCGCCAACCGCCAACCGCCAACCGCCAACCGAAATCAACATCTACCAACTCGGCAACAACCCGTTCCACGCTCCCATGTTCGCGGAGGCGATGCGGACGCCGGGGATCGTCGTGTTGCATGACCTCGTGTTGCATCACCTCATCGTCGAGATGACGCTTGCGCAAGGCGATGTCGATGGATACGTCGACGCGTTGCGGGCGAGTCATGGTGAGGAAGGGGCGGCGTGGGCGCGGGGGAGGGCGGCGGGGTTGCACAGCGAGATGGGCAACTTCCTGTTGCCGGCATCCGTCGAGGTCGCGCAGCGATCGCGCGCGGTCATCGTGCACAACCGATACGCGGCCGACCGGCTGCGGTCATTCGGCGTGACCACGCCGATTCACCTCGTGCCGCATCCGTACATCCCTGAGACGCGCACCTTCGATCGCGACGCGCTGCGCGCGCGCCACGGCTTCGATCGCGAGCAGCGCGTCATCGGCTTCTTCGGGTTTCTCACGTCGGCGAAACGCGCGGACGTCGTGCTCGAAGCGTTTCGCATCGCACGCGAGCGCGATCCGCGACTCGCGTTGCTCGTCGTCGGCGAAGCTGCGCCAAACATCGACGTCGACGCGATGCGACGCGAAGGCATCACGATGACGGGCTACGTCGCGGACGACGATTTTCCTGCGTACTACGCCGTCGCCGATCGCTTCGTGAACTTGCGCTATCCATCCGCAGGGGAGACGTCGGGCACGTTGATTCGCGCGCTCGACGCGGGGAAGCCGGTTGCGGTCAGCGACTACGCGCAGTTCGCCGAGTTTCCCGACGACTGCGTGTTCAAAGTCCCACTGGGCGCGGGCGAAGTCGAACGCCTCGTCGAGTTCTTCACCGCCGACCTTCCCGATCCGTCGCGCGCACAACGCGCGTGGCTCGAACAGAACGCGACGCTCGAGAAGACCGTCGCCGGATACCTCGACGCGTTGCGCGACACCGCGCGCACTCCGCGTCGCGAGTCACCCGCGACGATCCCACTTTTCCCGCAACTCGAAGTCGTTTCCGCCGATGCGTCCGTCCGCATCGCCGTTCGCAACGTCGGGACGTCGACGATTCGCACGCGCACGTACGGAACGCCGGAGTACCGCCTGATCGCGAAACTGTTCGACGGCGATCGTCAGGTGCAGGATCGCTGGCTCGCACTGCCGTGCGATCTTCATCCGGGCGAGACCACTGAGATCACATTCACGCCGATCGCGCGCGCGACGTCGCTGCGGCTCTATCACGCGCTGCAGGACGTGCCGATGCTCGAGCCTGAGCCGTGGGAGATCGTCCATGTTTGACGACGCGGCGCTTGAACGTTTGCGCGGCGTGCTCGCGCAACGGCCCGCGGTGGAGATTCAGGCGCCGCAACATCGACGCGCGTGTGTGCTCGTCCCACTGATTCGCAACGCGAACGGCTGGTCGCTGCTCTTCACGCGACGCTCCGAAAATCTCGCATCGCACAGCGGCCAGATCGCATTCCCCGGCGGCTCGGTCGAAGGGGACGAGACCCTCGAAGAGGCAGCGATTCGCGAGGCACAGGAAGAAGTTGGGATCCCATCGAAGTCGGTCGAGCTGATCGGCCGCCTCGACGATCTCGTCACGCACAGCGGCTTCCTCGTCGCGCCCTTCGTCGGCGTGATTCACGAGCCGTTCGCGTATGTGATGCAGGAGACCGAGGTCGTCGAGGTGTTCGAAGTGCCGCTCGAGGCGCTGCTCGACGTCAACAATCCCGAAGTGCGCTACGTGCCGTTCCGCAACCGCCAGTTCCCCGCGTATTTCTACAAATACGAGGCGTACGAGATCTGGGGCCTCACCGGTCGGATGGTGAAGGCGTTCCTCGATCTGGTGTGGCTGGCGGTTTAGGTCACTTCGACAACAGCTTGTCTACGTAGGCGGCGAGCGCTTTGCCGTCATCGCCTGCATCGACCATCGTGCCGTTGACCATGTACGTCGGCGTCGCGCGCACATCGTTCGAGAACGCCGCGCCCGCGCCTTCGAGGATCAGCTTCTTGATGTTCGCGTCTTCGAGATCCGCATCGTATTTCTTCAGGTCGATCTCGTGATCCTCGGCCCAGCCGCGAGCCCAGTCCCAGAACATGAACGCGTTGAGATCGGACTGATGCTCGTAGACGTCGTGCTTGTACTGCCAGAACAGGTCCGGCTTCTGGCGATAGATCGCGCGGCCCGCGAGCGCGGCGGGGAAGGCCCACGGATGTCCCGTGAGCGGGAGGTCGTAGCGGATGTAGCGCACCGACTCCGGATGCTTCGCCACGATCGGATCGACGTATCCCGACGAGCGCTTGCACGACGGGCACTGGAAGTCAGAGAACTCGACGATCGTCACCGCCGGCTTGGCCGCGCCCTTCGCAGGCGAGCCGCTCGAATACTGCTCGAGTGACTTGATGCGTTGCGCGCTCATGTCGCCGTTCATGCGACGGAACATGCCGAAGTAGAAGACGCGCCCTTCCGGATCGATGAAGCCTGGCATCGGCAGCGGACCGGCCTCGGTGACCTGCGTGAGCATGACGCTGAGCAATCCGTCTTCGGATGCTTTCGTGCGATCGATCGTCGCCGTCATGTTTTCCTGCATGTTCCGCCAGGTGAAGTTCTTCAACTTCTCCTCGACGGTCTTGCCCTCTTCCTGGTCGATCACCCACGGCGCGCCGATGAAGAATCCGCCCGTCGGCGAAGTCACCGCGACGTACTGACCTTCGCACGTCTGCCGCGAGCTCTCGATCTTCGCGACCACAGCCTTGAAGCCCGTAGGCAACTTGGCCGGATACGCCTCATACGACACCTTCGCATCGCTGCACACCGGCAACGAGTCGCGAACGGCCTTATCGACTTTCGGATCGACGTCGATCGCGAAGAGCGGCAGGCAGACGAAGAGCGCAGAAGTGGCAAGGAGGACGCGTTTCACGGGAAGAGGAACTGTCGCGCCCGGGTGGGACATTCCG
>DASVNL010000396.1:0-2669 GCA_036383875.1 Thermoanaerobaculia bacterium | reverse complement strand
ATCGGGGAAGTAGATGCGCGCCCACTCGAAGATCTTGATGTTGGTGTTCTTGAGGTTGATGTTCGTGACGAGCGCGTCGAGGGCCTGCGCGACGGTGTTGTTGCGCATGAGCGAGTAGTTGCGCTCGATGGAGTTCTGCATCTCGACGTGCGCGTAGAGCGGATCGTCTTCGGTGAGCCCGAGGCGATCGCGGACGCCGCGTCCGTAGAAGCTGTCGGTGAAGATCTCGAAGAATCCCTCCGCGACGAGCACTTCGTTCACGAGCTCCGCGACGTTCTCCGCATGCGACGGCAACGCGCCCATGCTGACGGACGGCAACGTGATCGGCGTCGCGTTGTACCCCACCGACTTGAGCAACTCCTCGGCGAGGTCGGCGTCGAAGTTCACGTCCCAAAGACGATGGGGCGGGACGGTGACAGTCAACGTGTTGACTTCCGGCTCGACCGCGAAGCCGTAGCGCGTCAGACGCTCGGCCATCTCGAGATGCGACATCGTCGTGCCGATGAAGTGATTCGTCTTCGCGACGTCGACTTCGATCTTGCGCTGCGGATCTTTCCAGTCGCCCGCGACGTACGCGTTGCCGACGCGATAGCCGCTGTGCTTCTCGAGCAGATACGCAACGCGCGATGCGCCGACGAGCGGCAAGGTCGGATCGCCGCCGCGCATGAATCGGGCCGCAGCGTCCGTGGCTTGATTGAGTTGTCGCGATGCGATGCGCACGGCGACGGGATCGAAACACGCGGACTCGAGGAGGATGCGCGTGGTCTTGTCGCTGATGCCGCTTTCGACGCAGCCGATCACGCCGGCGATGCCGAGGATCTTCGAGTCGTCAGCGATGACGAGCGTGCCTTCCGGAATCTCGACCGCCGCGTCGGTGAAGAGCATCCACGCTTTCTCACCTGTGCGCGACAGACGGATCGTGATCGGTCCGTCGATCGTGTCAGCGTCGAAGGCATGCGTCGGCTGGCCGATGTCGAAGTTCGTGAGGTTCGACGCGTCGACGGGCGCGCTGATCGAGTGAATGCCGGCCGCGGTGAGCGGCGCGAGCACATCGGCGGGCAGGGGAGATGACGACTCGCCCCGGAAGAGCTCCGTCACCGTGTACACGAGGCACAACGGCGTCTCGATCTTCACGTGCGTCGCGTCAGCCTGCACGACGTCGAGCTTGCGACCCTGCGGGAAGCGCAAAGGTTTGCCCGTGCGTCCCGTGACTTCGCGCGCGACGCCGTTGTAGCAGTAGTGATCTCCGCGATTCGCGAGCAGCTCGCAATTGAACACGGTGCCCTGCGGCGCCGGTTCGACGGACTTCACTTCGATGCCGACTTCGTCGAGCAACTCGCGCGCGTCGTGCACCGACGACGGCATGTCGGTGTGGGTGTTCAAGTGTTCGAGGAGGAATCTCACATTCCACCTCGGGCGATGGTCTGGTGTACGCGCAGATCCTGTTCGTACAGCGGCTTCAACGCGCTGATGCCCGCGGCCTGCGCGGCGATGCGCGTCGTGCCGATGCCGAACGCGATGCCCGCGAGCTTGGTGTGGTCGTAGCCGAACTCGATGAAGACTTTCGGATGGATCATCCCCGAGCCGAGGATCGTGATCCAGCCGGCACCTTTGCATGCGGGACAGTCATCGTCCTTCGCATGGCAAACGGTGCACTGCATGTCCATGCCGACGGACGGCTCGGTGTACGGGTAGTACTTCGGCTTGAAGCGGAACACGTGCTCGTCGCCGTAGATCGATTTTGCGATCTCGGTCAGCGTCCCTTTGAGGTCGCCGTACGTGAGCCCTTCCTCGACCCAGATCCCTTCGAACTGATGGAACATCGCGAGGTGCGTGGAGTCGACGGCCTCGTTGCGATACACGCGGCCCGCGGCCACGACCTTGATCGGCAGCGGCGGATGTTTCTGGAGCGTGCGCGCCTGCACGGTCGTCGTGTGGGAGCGCAAGAGGTGCGAGTTCGGCAGCCAGAACGTGTCCTGCATGTCGCGCGCGGGATGGTTCTCCGGGATGTTGAGCGCGTCGAAGTTGTAGTACGGCAGCTCGATCTCCGGACCTTCCTCGAGCGTGAAGCCGAGGCGGCGCATGACGTCCATGGCTTTCTTGTGGACCTGCGTCAGCGGATGCGTCGCACCGCGCTGCTGCGTGATGCCGGGCATCGTGAGGTCCTGCCACTCCGCTTCGATCTGCCTCGCGACCGCGGCGTTGCGAATCTGCTCATCTGCCGCATCGAGCTCGCGCTCGATGGTCTGCTGCGCGTCGTTGATCTCTTTCGCGAAGATCGGCCGCTCTTCGGCGGACATGCCGCCGAGGGACTTGAGCGCGGTCTTCACGTAACTCTTTTTGCCGAGGTAGCGCGTGCGAAGATCCTGCAGCGCTTCGGGCGTCGTTGCCGCGGCGAGCTCGCCGCGAAATTGCGTCAGTGTCTCTTGCGTGCTCATGTTTGTTCAGGAGTGTCCGGAGCCTGCTCCTGTTCCCCCTGCTGCTCTTCGTCAGTGGCCGGCTTCATCAACGGGAACCAAACCACGTCCCGCAGGTTCGGCGCCTCGGTGAGCAAGGCCACGAATCGATCGATGCCCATGCCCCAGCCGGAAATCGGCGGCATGCCGAACTCCATCGCCGTGAGGTAATCCTCGTCGGCCGGCATCGCCTCGTCGTCGCCCTTCTTGCGC
>DASVNL010000395.1:0-11735 GCA_036383875.1 Thermoanaerobaculia bacterium | reverse complement strand
ACGCCGGCGGGTGAGAGCCCGCCGCTCCACAGGAGAACAGTCATGATTCAGATGGGAACCATTCTTCAGGTTGCCGACAACACCGGCGCGAAGAAGATCGCCTGCATTCGGATGCTGGGCGGCTCGACGGCCGGCCAGTATGCGACCCTCGGCGACGTCATCACCGCGTCGGTCAAGGAAGCATCGCCGGATGGAACGGTCAAGAAGGGTGCGGTCGTCAAGGCCGTCATCGTCCGGACCGTGAAAGAGAGACGCCGCCGAGACGGTTCGTACATCAAGTTCGACGACAATGCGGCCGTTCTCATCAACGACGCGCGCGAGCCGGTTGGCACGCGTGTCTTCGGACCGGTTGCCCGCGAGCTGCGTGAGCGCAAGTTCATGAAGATCATCTCGCTCGCGCCCGAAGTCATCTAAAGGAAGCACACAATGGGACTGTACGGACGAAGCACCAAACAGGACGAGACGCGGCACAAGCCGCATCTTCGCAAGGGCGACACGGTCGTCGTCCTCTCGGGCAAGGACCGTGGCAAGCAGGGACGCGTTCTGCGCGTCAATGCCGCCAAAGGCACCGCGATCGTCGAGCGCGTGAACTTCACCAAGAAGCACACCCGCCCGAACCCGCAGAAGAACGTCAAGGGCGGCATCCTCGAGCGCGAGTCGCCGATCAACGTTGCCAAGCTCCAGGTCATCTGCCCGAGCTGCAACGAAGCGGCGCGACTCGGTTCGCACCGCACTGAAGAAGGCGAAGCCCAGCGCTTCTGCCGCAAATGCAAAGCTGATCTGTCCAAGTAAGGACAGGCGGTCATCACCGGGCCCGTACAACGCCGGGCTCTCATAAGGAACCAGAATGGCAGCCAGACTCAAAGAGCTTTACCAGACCGACGTTCGCAGGAAGCTGCAGGACGAGTTTCAGATCAAGAACCCGATGGCGGTTCCCAAGGTCGAGAAAGTCGTCGTGAACATGGGCATGGGCGAAGCCATCCAGAACGCGAAGATTCTCGACGCGGCCGTGGATGAGCTCTCGACGATCGCCGGCCAGAAGCCGGTCGTCACCAAGGCCAAGAAGTCGATCGCGAGCTTCAAACTGCGCGAGGGTCAGTCCATCGGCACGATGGTCACGCTCCGCGGCGAAAAGATGTACGAGTTTCTCGACCGTCTGATCAACATCGCGCTTCCGCGCGTCCGCGACTTCCGCGGCGTGCCGACGCGTTCGTTCGACGGTCGCGGCAATTACACCCTTGGCATTCGCGACCACCTGATCTTTCCCGAGATCGACGCCGGCAAGGTCGACAAGTCGAAGGGCATGAACATCACGATCGTGACGACCGCGAAGACGGACGAGCAGGCACGCGTCCTTCTCCGCGAGCTCGGAATGCCGTTCGGCAAGTAAGGCGAGGAACAGCACAATGGCCAAGATTTCAATGATGGTGAAGGCGGCTCGGAAGCCGAAGTTTTCCACTCGGCAGAAGAACCGCTGCAAGCACTGCGGGCGTCCGCGCGGCTTCCTGCGCAAGTTCCAGCTCTGCCGCATCTGCTTCCGGCAGCTCTCGCTCGGTGGCTACGTCCCCGGCGTGACCAAGTCGAGCTGGTAACCACAGGACCGATAACAGGAGTCACAAGAATGTCGATGACAGATCCCATCGCGGATATGCTGACCAGAATCCGCAACGGAATTCAGTCGCGCCACGACCGCGTCGAGATGCCGAGCTCGAAGCTGAAGGTCGAGGTTGCCAAGATCCTCAAGAGCGAAGGCTTCATCAGCAACTACAAGGTTGTTGAAGAAGACGGCAAGCCTCAGAACTCGCTGCGCGTCTACCTCAAGTACTCGGAAGACGGCGAGCCCGTCATCCACGGCATCGAGCGCGTCTCGCGCCCCGGCCGCCGCGTCTATCGCGGTAAGGCCGAGATCCCCCAGGTTCTGGGCGGACTCGGATTGGCCATCGTGTCGACCTCGAAGGGCGTCCTCTCGGGTGCCGAGGCCGCGCGTACCGGCGTCGGTGGCGAAGTGCTCTGCCAGGTCTGGTAAGGAGATCGAAATGTCTCGTATCGGAAAGAAAGAGATTCCGCTGCCGAAAGGCGTCGAAGTGAAGCAGGACGGCGGTGCCGTCGTGGTGAAGGGGCCGAAAGGCTCGCTCACGACGCCGATCGTCTCCGGCATCACGATGAAGGTCGAGAACAACGTCGTGAAGTTCGAGCGCCCGAACGAAGAGGGGAAAACCCGCGCGTTCCACGGCCTCATGCGCGCGCTCGTGGCGAACAACGTCAAGGGCGTGAGCGAAGGCTTCAAGCGTGAGCTCGACATCATCGGCGTCGGTTACCGCGCCGAGGTGAAGGGCCGCGAAGTCGTCTTCGCGCTCGGCTACTCGCACCCGGTCCGCTTCCCGATTCCGGAAGGAATCGACATCGCGATCGACGCCAAGACGAACCACATCACCATCACCGGCATCGACCGCCAGAAGGTCGGCCAGACCGCGGCTGAAATCCGTGGCCTGCGCGAGCCCGATCCCTACAAGGGCAAAGGCATCAAGTACAGCGACGAAGTGATTCGCCGCAAAGCCGGTAAGGCTGCAGGCAAGTAACGCCCGCGCAGCTTAGAAACTAGTGGGCCGGGAATCTGAATCGCGCTAGCGATCGGCACCTCGGCACAGAGGAAAGACAAATGGATCGCGCAAGACACAGAGTGGAAGCACGGGGCCGGGTTCGCGAGCGAATCCGCCGGAAGGTCACGGGAACGACGGAACGTCCGCGTCTCGCGGTGTTCCGCAGCCTCAAGAGCATTTACGCGCAGGTGATCGACGACTCGACCGGCCGCACCCTTGCGGCAGCCTCGAGCCGCGACCAGGACGCGGGCACCAAGGGCGCGAACTCCGCAGCCGCGAAAGCGGTCGGCGCGCTGATCGCCAAGAAGGCGAAAGATCAGGGCGTCACGCGCGTGGTCTTCGACCGCGGCGGCTATCAGTACCACGGCAAGATCAAGGCGCTCGCGGATGCAGCGCGTGAGAACGGACTGGAATTCTAGGAGATCAGATGCAGCGTCCAATGCAGCGTCCAGGGCAGCGTCAGGGTGGACAGGGTTCGCCGCGCGGCGACCGCCGTCAGGAAGAACGCTCCGAAAGCGGGATGATCGACAAGGTCGTCCACATCAACCGCGTCACGAAGGTCGTCAAGGGCGGTAAGAACTTCAGCTTCAGCGCGCTCGTCGTCGTCGGCGACGGCCAGGGCCGTGTCGGCTTTGGCTCCGGCAAGGCGAAGGAAGTTCCGGCCGCCATCAAGAAGGGCATCGAGATCGCGAAGAAGAACATGATCAAGATCGCGCTCAGCGGAACCACCATTCCGCACGCGACCCTCGGTCATTACGGCGCGGGCAAAGTTCTGCTCAAGCCGGCGTCCGATGGTACCGGCGTCATCGCCGGTGGCCCGGTGCGCGCGATCCTCGAGAGCGCAGGCATCCAGAACATCCTCACGAAGTCGCTTGGCACCGCGAACCCGCACAACGTCGTCAAGGCGACGTTCGAGGCGCTCAAGCAGCTCCGCACCGAGGAGCAGTACAAATCGCTCCGCGGCGGCGCGGAAGCGACGGAAGGAGCCGAGGCGTGAGCGCGCAGAAAGCTGATTCGAAGACCATTCGTATCCGCCAGATCCGCAGCGGCATCGGTTGCCCGATCGAGATGCGCGAGACCCTCAAGGCTCTCGGCCTCGGCAAGATGCATCGCGTTGCCGAGCGCGTGGACTCGAAAGAAGTCCGGGGCATGATCGCCAAGATCCCCCATCTCGTGGAAGTCGTTGACTAAGAACTGTTGCCGGCGGCCGGTGTGCCGCTGGGAACTGAGGTGAAACCATGGAACTGAACAACCTCAAACCGAAGAAGGGCTCGCGCCACGCCAAGAAGCGTGTCGGCCGCGGACCGGGATCCGGTCACGGCAAAACGTCGGGCCGCGGTGAGAAGGGCCAGAAGTCACGCTCCGGCTTCAGCCGTACCCTCGGCTTCGAAGGCGGCCAGATGCCTCTGCATCGCCGACTGCCGAAGCGCGGCTTCACGAACATCTTCAAGAAAGACTACGCAGTCGTGAACGTCTCCGATCTGGAGCGCTTCGACAACGGCGCCAGCATCGACGAGGCAGCACTGCGTCAGGCTGGTCTCGTCAAGGGGCAGCACGACGGCGTCAAGATCCTCGGCGACGGCGAGCTTTCCAAGAAGCTGACCGTCTCCGCGACCAAGTTCTCCAAGTCGGCTCGCGAGATCATCGAGAAGGCCGGCGGTACGGTCCAGGAGATCAAGTAACGTGCCGAACGTCGTCGATACAGTCCGCAATATCTGGGCGATCGAGGACCTCCGCAAGCGCGTGATCTTCACTTTCGCGCTGCTGGCGGTTTACCGCCTCGGCTCGCACATCCCGACGCCGGGTGTCGATCCTGTCGCGCTCTCGGAGTTCTTCAAAGCGATGAGCGGCGGCGTGTTCGGATTCCTCGACCTCTTCTCCGGCGGCGCGCTGCGCCGCCTTTCGGTCTTCGCCCTCGGCATCATGCCGTACATCTCGGCGTCGATCATTCTGCAGCTCCTCACCGTGGTCTGGCCGTATCTCGAGAAGCTCTCGAAAGAGGGTGAGATGGGCCGCCGCAAGATCAACCAGTACACGCGCTACGGCACGATCGTCCTCTCGATCATTCAGTCCCTCGGCGTCGCGTTCTGGCTCAAGTCGCAGACCGCTCCGGGCGGCGCGCCGCTCGTTCCGCCGCACATCCAGGATGCGCTGTGGGGCCTCGGCTTCCCGATCATGACCGTCCTCACGCTGACCACCGGCACCGCATTCATCATGTGGCTCGGTGAGCAGATCTCCGAGCGCGGCATCGGCAACGGCATCTCGCTGATCATCTTCGCCGGCATCGTCGTCGGTCTCCCGTCGGCCGTTCTCACCACCATCGAGGACATCCGCACGGGCGAGCGCAACATCTTCGGCATGCTGTTCCTGATCGTCTTCATGGTCGCGGTCACGGCATTCGTCGTGTTCATGGAACGCGCGCAGCGACGCATTCCGGTGCAGTACGCCAAGCGCGTCGTCGGCCGCAAGGTCTACGGCGGCGCGAACACGTACCTCCCGCTGCGCGTCAACACCGCGGGCGTCATCCCGGTCATCTTCGCCTCGTCGATCCTCGTGATCCCGCAGACGATCGCCGGCATGATCAAGCAGCCGTGGGCAGCCTCGATCGGCAACCAGATTCGCGTCGGCGAGCCGCTCTACTACCTGCTGCAGGTCGCGGGCATCATCTTCTTCGCGTACTTCTACACCTCGATCGTCTTCAATCCGGTCGACACGGCAGACAACATGCGCAAGTACGGCGGCTTCATCCCTGGCATCCGCCCGGGCAAGAGGACGTCGGACTACATCGACAAGGTTCTGACGCGCATCACGTTCGTGGGCGCTCTCTACCTCGCGCTCGTGTGCATCATCCCGGAGTTTCTCATCTCCGGCGTGCACGTGGCGCAGCTTCCGTTCGGCATCGGCGCCGCGCTCGATCGCGCGCTGCCGCTGTGGATCACGGAAGGCATGGGTCTGAACTTCTACTTCGGCGGCACCTCGCTGCTGATCGTGGTCGGCGTGGCGATGGACACGATGCAGCAGATCGAATCGCAGCTCGTGATGCGTCACTACGACGGCTTCATGAAGAAGGGCCGCATCCGCGGTCGCAGAGGGTAGTCGTTTGAAGATCATCTTCATCGGCCCTCCGGGCAGCGGTAAGGGGACTCAGGCGAAGCGGCTTGCGAGCCGCTTCGACATCCCTCACATCTCGACGGGCGACATGCTGCGCGAGGCTGTTGCGGATGGAACCGAGCTCGGCCGGCAGGCCGCTCCGATCATGGCATCGGGCGGTCTCGTCTCCGACGAGCTGATGATCGGCATCATCAACGACCGGATGGCCAAGCCGGACGCGCAGAAGGGCTTCATCCTCGACGGCTTCCCCCGCACGCTGGTGCAGGCTGAAAAGCTCGCGGGAATCGTCGGGAATGGCACTGACCCCCTCCGCGTTCTTCAACTGCTCGTTCCAGACGACGCGATCGTTCGGCGCATTACCCTGCGACGGACGTGTGCGCAGTGCGGGGCGATCTACCATCTCGAGAACAACCCTCCCGCGAACGACAGCGTTTGTGATCGCTGCGGCGCGGAGGTCATTGCACGGCCCGACGATACGGAAGAGGCCGTGCGCAAGCGTCTGGATGCGTTTCACAAGCAGACCATGCCGGTTGCGACGTACTACAAATCGAAAAGCATTTTGCGGGAGGTCGACGGTGTCGGTCCTCTCGATGTGGTCTTTGAACGGATTGAAAAGTCCCTGGCATGACGGGGAAACGTAAGTGCTCGACAGGATGAAGGGACCGACGCTCAAGAATCGCGACGAGATCGCGACGATGGACCGGACAAACCGGATCGTCGTGGAGATCCTCGAAATGATGCGCAACATGGTCAAGCCCGGCGCGACCACGGCGCAACTCAACGCGATGGCCGAGGAGGAGCTTGCCAAGCGGGGTGCGAAATCGCCCTTCAAGGGTTACGCTCCGATGGGCCTGCCGCCGTATCCGGCGGTTCTTTGCTCGTCAGTCAACGACGTCATCGTGCACGGCATCCCCAATCGCGCCAAGTTGCAGGAAGGCGACATCCTCGGGCTCGACTTCGGGTCGATCTTCGAGGGATTCGTCGGCGACGCCGCGATCACGGTGCCGGTCGGAAAGGTCACCGCGCAAGCGGCGAAGCTTCTCGACACGACGCGTGAGTGCCTGGAACTGGCGATCGAAGAGATGCGTCCGGGACGTCATCTCGGCGACATCGGCGCGGCAGTTCAGGAACACGCCGAGTCGCGCGGCTTTCACGTGATCCGGACGTTCGTCGGACACGGGATCGGCCGGCGGATGCATGAGGAACCTCAGGTGTACAACTTCGGGAGGCGCGGTCGCGGGATCGAGCTTCGCGAGGGGATGGTCCTGGCGATCGAGCCGATGCTGTGCGAGATCGGACCGAAGCTGAAGTCGCGCATCGAGCGCGCCGGAGCGAACGGGATGATCCAGGACGTCAGGACGGATGCCGACGGATGGACGGCGCGAACGGTCGATGGGACCCTCGCGGCGCACTTCGAGAACTCGGTCGCTGTCACGGCCAACGGGCCGATGGTGTTGGGGAAGTAAGGGATAAAAGGAAGGTATGTCGAAGGAAGACGCGATTGAAGTGACCGGAACCGTCCTCGAGACGTTGCCCAACGCAATGTTTCAGGTCGAGCTGGAGAACAAGCACAAAGTCCTGGCGCACATCTCCGGCAAGATGAGAAAGCACTTCATTCGAATTCTTCCGGGAGACAAGGTCCTGGTCGAGCTCTCGCCGTACGATCTGACGCGGGGCCGCATTACCTATCGATACAAGTAGCTTTTAGCTATTCGCTCTTGCCGGGAATCCGAAACTGTTCTCCTGAGAGCCAAGAGCTAACAGCTAAGAGCTGAGGTCAAACAATGAAAGTTCGTTCTTCGGTCAAAAGAATCTGCACGAAATGCAAGGTCGTCCGTCGCCAGGGCGTGATTCGGATCATTTGTGAGAATCCGAAACACAAACAGCGTCAGGGCTAATCAGGAGCAATCGGGAAATGGCACGTATCGCAGGTGTGGATCTTCCACTCAACAAGCGGGTCGAAATCGGCCTGACGTACATCTTCGGCATCGGCCGGACGCGCTCGAACGACATCCTGTCGAAGTCGGGTGTGAACAAGGACGTGCGCGTCAAAGACCTCACTGAGGACGATGTGCGCAAGATCCGCCAGATCATCACCGACGAAGGCAAGGTCGAAGGTGATCTGCGTAAGGACGTCGGCCTCGACATCAAGCGGCTGATGGAGATCAACTGCTACCGCGGAATGCGTCACCGCCGCGGCCTGCCGGTGCGCGGCCAGCGGACGCACACCAACGCGCGCACGCGCAAGGGTCCTCGCAAGGGCGCCATCGCGGGCAAGAAGAAGGCAACCAAGAAGTAGTCGTTCGCGTAAGCGAAAGGCGACTCTCGAAAAGGGATTCAGATGGCAACTGCACGTGGAGCAAAGGCGGGCGCGCGTCGCGCCGGTACCAAGCGCAAAGAGCGGAAGAACGTTCCGCACGGCGTCGCGTCGATCGCGGCGACCTTCAACAATACGATCGTGGCGATCACCGATCCGATGGGCAACATCCTGTCGTGGTCCAGCGCCGGTCGCATCGGCTTCAAGGGTTCCCGCAAGGGCACTCCGTTCGCCGCACAGGTGGCGGCTCAGAATGCTGCGCAGCTCGCGCAGGAGCACGGCATCCGCTCGGTCGACGTCAAGGTGAAGGGCCCCGGCGCCGGTCGCGAGTCGGCCATCCGCGCCCTGGCCGCGTCCGGTCTCGACATCAAGTCGATCAAGGACGTCACGCCGATCCCGCACAACGGCTGCCGGCCGCCGAAGCGCCGCCGCGTCTGACGAAATCAGTTTGTTGTTGACGGTTGGCAGCCGGTGGGAACGTCCCCGCCGGCTGTCAACCGCCAACGCGTTTTGTTACGCCGAGCAGCAGCCGGCGTAAACGCAACGCGCCATGGTGGCGCGGGTGCGAACATCAGGAGGCACAGTGGCTCGTTATACCGACCCCGTCTGCCGGCTTTGCCGTCGCGAGGGCATGAAGCTCTTCCTCAAGGGCGATCGTTGTTTCAAGGACAAGTGCGCCATCGAGCGCCGTAACTACGCGCCGGGCCAGCATGGCCGTCGCCGTTCCAAGGTCCTCGGCTATGGTCTGCAGCTTCGTGAAAAACAGAAAGTGAAGCGCATCTACGGCCTGCTCGAGAGCCAGTTCCGGCTCTACTTCCAGCGCGCCGAGCGCAAGACGGGCATCACCGGCGAGAACCTTCTTCGCCAGCTCGAGCTCCGGCTCGACAACATCGCGTACTCCCTCGGCTTCGCCTCCTCGCGAGCCCAGGGCCGCCAGCTCGTCCGCCACGGCCACGTCGAGGTGAACGGCAAGAAGATCAACGTCCCCTCGTATCAGGTCCGCAAGGGCGACGTCATTCAGGTGCGAGAGAAGAGCCGCAAGAACGATCAGATCCGCCAGGCCGTCGAAACGGCAGCGGGCCGCGGCGTTCCGGCGTGGCTCCAGCTCGAGCCTGAGCAGTTCCGCGGGACCGTCACGGATCTTCCGAAGCGCGAAGACATCCGCCTCCCCATCCAGGAACAGCTCATCGTCGAGCTCTACTCGAAGTAATCAATCTCGATGCAGGGCAGACGTGCGACATCCGCGCGTCTGTCTTTCATCTCACGCGAGGAGGCCGCTCACATGATGTGGTCAGATTTCCAGAAACCCAAGAAGCTCGATTACGATCCCGAGACCCTTACTCCGAATTACGGGCGGTTCATCGCCCAGCCGTTCGAGCGCGGCTTCGGTACGACCATCGGGAACGCGCTGCGGCGGGTCCTGCTCTCCTCGATCGAGGGAGCGGCCATCACCGCGGTTCGCGTCGAAGGCGTTCTGCATGAGTTCTCGTCGCTCCAGGGCGTCGTGGAAGACATGACGGACGTCGTACTCAACCTCAAGCAGGTTGCATTCAAACTCCACGGCAGCGGTCCCAAGACCCTGTACCTCGAGAAGAAGGGGCCGGGCGTCGTCACGGCCGCCGATTTCGAACAGGATCCGGACGTCGAGATCCTCGACTCCACCGCGCACATCGCGACGCTTTCGAAGGAAGGCTCGCTCAAGCTCGAGGCCCGTCTCAAGAAGGGTCGCGGCTACGTCGTTGCCGATCGCAACGCCGACACCGATCTTCCGCTCGGCTACATCCCGGTCGACTCGATCCACTCGCCCGTCCGCCGCGTGAACTATCACGTGGAAGGCGCGCGCGTCGGCCAGATGACCGACTACGACAAGCTGATCCTCGAAGTGTGGACCAACGGCGCAGTCTCCCCGCAGGAGGCCATCAGCCTCGCGGCCGAGCTGCTCGGCGACCACCTGCGCATCTTCAGCGCGTTCGAAACGCGCGCGGAAGAGCGCGAAGAGGCCGCTGCTCCCGAAGTCGATCCGCGCCTGGCCGAAATGCTGGCCAAGCCGATCGAGGAGCTCGATCTCTCCGTCCGCTCCGCGAACTGCCTCAAGAACGCGAACATCCGTACTCTCGGCGATCTGGTGCAGCGCACCGAGCGCGAGATGCTTTCGACCAAGAACTTCGGTCGCAAGTCGCTCGACGAGATCAAGGACGTTCTCGCCAGCCTCGGTCTTTCCTTCGGGATGACCCGCGTGCCGGTCGGCTCGCGCGGCGGCGAGATGCGCGACTAGCGTTTGATGAGGGTTGAGGTGAACCGATGAGACATGGATATGCAAACCGAAAGCTGGGCCGGACGTCGAGCCATCGCAACGCGATGTTCCGCAACCAGCTCGCTTCGTTGATCGAAGCCGAGCGCATCGTCACCACGCTCCCCAAAGCGAAGGAACTGCGCCCGCAGATCGAGAAGCTCATCACGCTGGCGAAAAACGACAGCGTGCACAACCGCCGTCAGGCCGCCCGTCTGGTGCCCGACGACGCGATCGTGGCCAAACTGTTCGACACCATCGGACCGCGTTTCTCGACGCGCCCGGGTGGGTACACGCGCATCATGAAGCTCGGTGCGCGCCGCGGCGACGCCGCGGAGATGGCGATCCTCGAGTTCGTCGAGCGCTCGGCTGAAAAGACCGAGACCGCCGAGACTCCGGCGCCGTCGAAGAAGGGCGGCAAGAAGGCCGCCGCCGCTCCGGCCGCGGAAGCGACCGAAGAGAAGCCGAAGCGCGCGAAAAAAGCCGCCGCGCCGAAGGCTGACGAAGGCGCCGCGGAAGAAAAGCCGAAGCGCACTCGCAAGAAGAAGGAAGAGTAAATCACTCCCGAAAACGCCCGCTGCAAAGCGGGCGTTTTCATTTGGTGCTCTGCCGAGCGCGCACGATCGTGAGATCGCCCTCGTGCGACGGAACCGCGCACGACGCCTCGCGCGCCTTCATCAGCGCCGCTCCCGCCGCCGGCAATCCGTGCGACACGTCACTCGCAACCACCTCGGTCACCGTCCCCGCGACATCGACCACCAACTCGGTCGCCGCGGACGCCGACGCGTACTTCCAGTCGTTGTTGCGCTCGCGGAATCGCGCGGACTTCGGCGGCAGCGGCGTCCCGTTCACGCGCTGAATCGTTCCGTCGCCGCGATACAGCAACGTGATGCGATTCACGGCGCGTTGCGTACGCACGCGAATGCGCACGCCGCCGGCGATGTCTTCGCGCGTGATGATCGGCCGTGGGAGATTCTGCTGCGGCGCGATCGACGACCAGCCGGACGCGGTGTTCCACGGCGTGATCGACGTGTCGAGCGCGTCGAATTTCGCGGCGTCGCGAAGCTGCGGAGTCATCACCGGCGTGATCCAGCGCGGCGCCGGTGCGGCCGGATCGTCGACGTACAAGAGGCTCAGGCGCTGCGGCTTCGCGAGCGTGTATGTCGGCGAGAGGATCGCGATGATCGCGCAGACGATCGCCAGCGATGTGACGATCGCCGCGTTGCGGATGCTCGCGAACAGAGGTGCTACGAACGTAGCAAGGATGCCGATCACGATCGCGAGGGCGAGCATCAGGCGTCCGCCGAGCGCGTCGTACAACACGATGCCGAGAGGGAAGAGCACGATCGCGGCGACGGTGGATGCGACGACGCTCGTCACGACTTCATTCGCTTTCGCGAGCGCGCAAATCGTGAGG
>DASVNL010000394.1:0-10946 GCA_036383875.1 Thermoanaerobaculia bacterium | reverse complement strand
GTGGACAAGTGGAAAGCTTCAAAGTAAAACCCTGAGCGAAGTCGAAGGGTCAACGGAGCCCTCACGATGCAGAATCGTGAGGGCTTTTCGTTGCAGGACTGACTGGCAGGAATCGCTGCACAATCACTGCAACAATCACCCCGACTCCGCACCCGACCACGTTCCACCAGAGCCACGCCATGTTGGTGAAGATCGCGCAGAGGATGACCGCGACTTCGCCGACGATCGCGCCGATCACGGTCGCGGTTCCGCCGACGTGCTTCACGTAGAACGCGATCAGGAAGATCGCGAGCATCGTGCCGTAGAAGAACGATCCGACACGGTTCACCGCGACGATGAGCGATCCGAGCTGGTTCGCGTAGAGCGCGAAGGCGATGCAGAATGCGCCCCAGACGAGCGTCATCCACTTCGACGCGTTCACGTACTGGTGATCCGTGAGGTCGCGTTGCACGAGGCGCTTCCACACGTCGACGACGGACGTCGACGCGAGTGAGTTGAGGCCCGACGCGGTCGCGGACATCGCGGCGCAGAAGATCGCGGCGAGCAGCACGCCGACGAGGCCTTTCGGCAGGTTGTTCATCACGAACGTGAGGAAGATGTAGTCCGTGTCCGCGGCGTCGGCGAGCGGATCGTTCTTCTTGATCAGCGCACCCGCGGCTTTGCGCGTTTCCTGGTCGCGCTTCTGCAGCGACTGCAGCTCCGCCGTCTTCGCGTCGATCGCGACCGTGTCCTTCGCGTTCATCGCCGCGACGAGCGCCGTCGCCGCGGTGCGTTTCTGTTCGAACGTCTGCGCGTGCGTCTGCTCGAGGCTTTGAAACTCGGACGCGTACTGGCCCGCGCGCACCTTCTCGCTCTGCACGGGATTGAACGAGAGCGGCGGCGCGACGAACTGGTAGAAGACGAAGACCATCGCGCCGACGAAGAGGATGAAGAACTGCATCGGCACTTTGACGAGCCCGTTGAAGAGCAGGCCGAGGCGGCTTTGCGCGATCGTTTCGCCGGTGAGGTAGCGCTGCACCTGCGATTGATCGGTGCCGAAGTACGCGAGCGCGACCATCAGGCCGCCGAAGAGGCCGGACCAGAAGTTGTACGGCGTCGACAGGTCGAACGAGAAGTCGATGACGTTGATGCGGCCCATGCGACCCGCGACGCGCACCGCATCGGTGAAGCCGACGTTGTCAGGCAGCGACTTCATCGCGACGAACAGCGCGATGCCCATGCCGCCGAGGGAGATGAAGAGCTGGTGCATCTGCGTCCAGCTCACGGCCTTCGTGCCGCCGGTCGCGGTGTAGAGAATCACCAGCGCGCCGATGACGAGCGTCGTCAGATGAATGTTCCAGCCGAGGACGAGGGAGACGATCAGCGCGGGCGCGTAGAGCGTCATTGCGGTGCCGAGTCCGCGCTGGATGAGGAACAGCACCGCGGTCAGCGTCCGCGTGCCGACGCCGAAGCGCGTCTCGAGATATTCGTACGCGGTGAAGACGCGCAGGTTGTGAAAGATCGGGACGGCGGTGATCGAGAGGATGACCATCGCGACGGGCAGGCCGAGGTAGAACTGCACGAAGCGCATGCCGTCGGTGTAGGCCTGGCCGGGCGTCGAGAGAAACGTGATCGCGCTGGCCTGCGTGGCCATCACCGAGAGCGCGATCGTGTACCACTGCAGTTGGCGATCGGCGAGGAGGTACTGCTCGAGGCGCTGTTGCCGGCGACCTTTCCACATGCCGTACAACACGATGGTCGCGAGCGTCGCGCCGAGAACGACCCAGTCGATCGTGCTCAATGAAACGACCTCGTGAAGAGGTAGAAGAGCGCAACTTCCACCGCCAGTGCGAGCAGCACGGCGGTGTAGAGGTTGCGCCAGGTCTTTCCGATCGGTGGCGGCGTCTCAGTCATTCGGTTGGCGATTGTGCCTTCACGTCATGCGACAGCTATGGCGTCGGTGTTACTTCGCGGACACGAGATTCACAAAAGCCTTGATGGCGCCCGGAACGCCCGCGGGCAACTGCCGCCACCACGCGTACGCCGTGTAGACGAACGTCCCTTTGCCGTGCTTCGCAACGAGCTCGCCACCCGCCTTCGCCGGCTCGCCCGGATCATTCGACGAGAGCACGGTCGTGTAGCGCGGATCCCAGTCCGCGGTGAAATAGAGACCGCGCTCCTGCACCCAGTCGTTGAAATCGTTCGCGGTGAGTTTGTTCGGCACGTTCAGCACCGATGCCTTCGGATCGACGAACGTGATCGGCGCTTCCTCGACCGTCACGCGGTCGCGCGAGATCTTGAACGGATACGGACCGGGCGCGGTGACGGCGAGATCGTCGAGCGTGTTGTATTGGACTACATACGTTCCGCCGTTCTCGACGTACTTCAGCAGCTTGTCGTGCGCGAGGCGCAGGCGCTTGCGCGTGTTGTACGAGCGGATGCCCGCGATGATCGCGTCGTATTTCGCGAAGTCGGCGCGATCGAGATCGGCGTCGGTGATCAGCGTGACGTCGTAGCCGACCTGGCGCAGCGTGTCCGGCACGTCGTCGCCCGATCCCATGATGTAGCCCACGTTGGTGCCGCGATGTTTGATGTCCGCGCGCACGACTTTCGCGACGGCGTCGCCGAACACGCGCTGCGCGGGGATGTGCGGATAGTCGACGTCGACGATGCCGCTGCTGTTGCCCGAGACGTCCGCGCGAATCGCGGCGATCGACTCACCGGCGGGCGGCGTGACGCTGAACGTCGCGCTCTGCTCATCGCCCTTGCCGTTGAACTTGACGTCGATCGTCGCCGGCTCGACTTTCCAACCTTCGGGCACGGCCAGCGAGACCTTGCCCTCGGTCAAACTGTAGTTCCGCATCCACACCGTCACCGGCCGCGCCTTCGCCTCGGGGAACACATACACGTGCGCACCGAGCTTCACCGACACCGGCGTGACGACGTCGACCTGCCGCGTTTGCTCGCCCTTCACCGGATCGGTCCAGCGATACACCGCGGGCACCGTGAAGATCAGCGTGTTCATGAGCTGATCGTCGAGCGTCACGTTGATCGGCAACGTCGGATAGTTCTCCGGCCGTCCGATCATCAGTTGGTGCGTGACGGTGTAGAGGCCCTTCTTCGGATCGAGCTCGAGCCAGTACGGCTGCGAGCGCCGATACTCGGCCGGCAGTTTCACGACGATGTCCGTCTTCACCGGCCTGTTGTTTTCGAGCGCGACGCCCGGCGCCTTGCTCGGATTCGCGTACAGCGACGCGACCATCGAGAGGCGGAACGGATAGCTCGAGCGATTGACGACCGTGACGCTGATCGGCAACTCGCCGCCCGGTGTGACGGTCGAGTCGGATGCGGCGACGTCGATGGAGATGCCGGCGCAGTCGCGAATCGCATCCATGATCTCGCGGCGCTTCGTCTCCGCCCACGGCATGCTGACGTCTGACCACTGCGGCGTCGCGCGCAACTGTTCGAGCGCATTCAACGCCTGAATCAGCAGCGGCACCGAAGCCTCGGGTTTGTCTTTGTCGAACGAATCGGCGGCGCGCTTCAGAATCGCCCCGACTTTCTCGCCGCCCGGATAGCGCGACCAGCTCGTGTCGACGCCTTCGAAGAGATCGGTCGTCGCGGCGTCGCCGGCGCGGAGGTCGAAGTAGTTGAGCAGCGATCCGCGACGTTCCGCGGAGCCGAAGCCCTGGCTCTTGTGCTGGCTGCGACTCTCCGCTGCGATCTCAGTGTAGGCGCGGCCGAGAAGGGCGTTGTACGTGCCGAGGTCAACGCGCAGCGACTTCGCGACGGCGGGATCGTTCGGATCGATTGGACGGCCGAACGAGAAGCGATTCCAGAAGATTCGCTTCGCCTGCCACGGCCGCACGTACTGCAGTTGCTCCGGAAACTTCGTCGCGTCCGCCGCGGCGACGAACGCTTCCTCGGCGAGCATCGCGGATGCGGTGTGATGTCCGTGTCCGCCTTCGCCGGTGACGGGGAAGCGCGTGACGATCACGTCGGGCTGAAACTTGCGGATCGCCCAGACCACGTCTGCGAGCACCGCGTCGTGTCCCCACGTCGCGAGCGTCTCCTCGGGATTCTTCGAATAGCCGAAGTCGACGGCGCGCGTGAACATCTGCTCGGCGCCGTCGATGCGACGCGCTGCGAGCAGCTCTTGCGTGCGGATGAGGCCGAGGAGCGGGCCTTTCTCGTCGCCGATCAGATTCTGACCGCCGTCGCCGCGCGTCGCGGAGAGATACGCGGTGCGCAGCAGGCGCTCGTTGGAGAAGTAGGCGAGGAGGGCCGTGTTCTCGTCGTCGGGATGTGCGGCGACGTACAACGCGCCGCCGACGACGTTCAGTTTGCGCAGCGCGAGCTGCAACTGCGCCGCGTCGCGGGCGAGCATCGGAACGGCGAAGACACACGTCAGGAGAAAAAGAAGCGCTTTCCGCATGGCGCGAGATAGTCTCACCTGCGACCTGTGGGCTTCAATCACGACTCTGTGAACGACCTCGCACACGATGTGGCAATTGTCGGACTGGGCGCGGCCGGACTGGCGGCCGCGATCTTCGCGAAGCGTGCTGCGCCGGACGCGCGCATCGTCGCGTACGACGCCGCGCCGAAGATCGGCGCAAAGATCCTCATCTCCGGCGGAGGCCGCTGCAACGTCACGCATGACGTCGTCACGCCGGACGACTTCAACGGCAATCGCAACGCGGTCGCGAAAGTGCTGCGCACGTTCACGGTCGAGCAGACCATCGCCTGGTTCGCGGAGATGGGCGTGATGCTCAAGCGCGAGGAAACCGGCAAGCTTTTCCCGACGACCGACAAGGCGCGCTCGATCGTCGACGCGTTGCTGCGCGAATGCGCGGGGATCGAGATCGTGTTGAATTCGCGGATCACGTCGCTGCGCGACATTGATGCGAAACGGATCATCGTCGCGACGGGCGGGAAGAGCGTGCCGAAGACGGGCAGCGACGGCAGCGGCTACGCGCTCGTCCGCGAAGCCGGGCACACGGTGACGGAGGTGTTCCCCGCGCTGGTGCCGCTCATCGTCGACGAGAGCTCGTGGATTCGCACGCTCAGCGGCACGAGTGTCGAGGCGGAGCTCGCGGTGCGCACGGGATCGGGTCGCGTGCTCGTGCGACATCGCGGGTCGCTGCTGTTCACGCACTTCGGATTGAGCGGCCCGCTCGCACTCGACGTGTCGCGTCACTGGATCGCCGCGAAGCGCGACGACGCGAACGCCACGCTGGTCGCGAACTTTCTGATCGGCGAGACGTTCGAGTCGCTCGAACAGTTGCTGATGCGCGAACACAATCCACGCGCGACGATCGCGAGCGTGCTGCGTGGTCGCATGCCGGAGCGCCTGCTCGACGTGCTCGCGCCGTCGACGCCACTCGCGTCGCTACGGAAGGAGGATCGCCGCCGCATCGTGCGCGCGCTGGTCGAGAGCGTGATCCCAGTCGAACGCGATCGCGGCTTCGACTACGCCGAAGTCACCGCGGGCGGCGTGCCGTTATCGGAGATCGATCTCGCTACGATGCGCTCGCGCAAACGCGAGGATCTCTTCCTCTGCGGCGAGATCCTCGACGTCGACGGCCGCATCGGCGGCTACAACTTCCAGTGGGCCTGGGCGAGCGGAAGATTGGCGGGGCTGAACGCGGTGAAGTAGCAGGAAGAGGGACCGCCGGCGTCCCCGCCGGCTGTTTCCGGCAGCGTCTCGCTGCCGGACGCGGGGCGACGGCGAGACGCCGTCGCGACAGCCACCGAGACGGTGGCGGTCCCTAAACGTCAGCCCAGCGGCGCAAAAGGTTGTGGTACACGCCCGTGAGTTGCAGCGTCGACGGGTGTTCGGGCGGGAGGCGCTGAATCGACAAATCGAGATCGAACAGAATCGTGCGCTCCCCGTCATCGCGCACCATGCTCTGGATCCAGAAGAACGACGACACGCGCGTGCCGCGCGTGACTGGTCGCACGTGATGCAGGCTGGTCGCGGGATACAAAATCATCGAGCCCGCTGCGAGTTTGACGGATTGGACCCCATACGTATCTTCGATCACCAGCTCGCCGCCGTCGTACTCCGATGGGTCCGTGAGAAACAACGTCGCAGACAGATCGGTGCGCAGTTGATGAAACGTGCCCGGCACCTGGCGCACGGCGTTGTCGACGTGCGATCCGAATGACTCGCCGCCTTGATAGCGATTGAAGAGCGGCGGAAAAACGTGCAGCGGCAGCGCGGCCGAGCGAAACAACGGACTGCGCGCAAGTGCACGCGTGATGACCTCGCCGACTTCGCGCGCCGCAGGATGTCCCTCGGGGATTTGCTGATTCTGTTTCGCACGCGCGGACTGATGCCCCGCGGTGACGCGGCCGTCGATCCACTCGGCCGCGTCGAGCACCGCGCGCGCATGCGTCACCTCGTCGCGCGTCAGAACATCGGGGACATTGAGCAACATTAGAAATCGATCTCCGCGTTGAGCACGATCGACCGGCCCGGACCCGGGACGTAGTGACCGCCGCCGACGCGATCGACGTACGTCTCGTCTGCGAGGTTGTTGACGTTGAGGCGCAGCGTGAGCGACGGATTCACCGAGTACGACGCCATCGCGCTGAGCAGCCAGTAGCTCGGCACCTCGGCCGTGTTCGTCGCGTTGCGGAACACCGAATCCATGTACTGCGCGCCGCCGCCGATCGTCACGCGGGGCGTGAGTCGCGCATCGGTCCAGAGGTTGAGCGAGTGCTCCGGCACCATCGCCAGTTCCGCACCTTGCTCCGCTGCATTGCGCGATGCGACGAACTCACTGTCGAGGAATGCGTAGCCCGCGAGCACCGACCAGTTCTCCGTGATCTTGCCCGTGATTCCGAGCTCCACGCCGTCGACCTGCTGTTCGCCGTCGAGCACGAACGGCTCGGTGGTCGCGTTGCGCGTGCGCGCGTTCGTTTTGTTCGTGCTGAACAGCGCGGCCGTCGCGATGGCTTTGCCGCCGAGGGTTTCCCACTTCGCGCCGACTTCGAGATTGCGCGTCTTCTCGGGCTCGAGGTTCACGTTGTTCGCCGACGTCGGCACGTCGCTGAGACCCGCGCCGCTCGCGGCCGCGTCGACGGACGGATTGAACGACGTCGCCGCGCTCGCGTAGAAGCTCATGTTCGTGCGCGGCTTGAAGACGACGCCGCCGTTCCAACTGAGCATGTCGTCTTTGCGGCCGAGTTTCGTGATCGCGCTCGTCGCGACGTTCGTCAGCGAGTAATCGACGTCGACCGTGTCCCAGCGCAGTCCCGCGCTGACTTCCCACTTCGCGCCGAGTTGCATCGTGTCGAATGCGTAGACGCCGAGGAGGTCGAGGTTGGTGTCTTCGGGATTGCCGATGTTGAGCGGCATCGGCCCGAGGGGATTCTGCGTCGGGTCGGGGTTACCGAGATTCGTCTGCGGCTGATTCGTCGTCTGCGCCTGACGACGGATGTACGTCGTCTCGCGCGCGGCCTCGACGCCGAACACCGCCGAGTGTGCGCCGATCTTCGCGCTGAGCGTTGTCGCGTTCGCGAGCTGGCCGTTGTCCATTAAGCGCTGCTGCAACTGGCGGTTCGGCGGACGCGGCGCGGTGATCGCGGAGTCGCGATGATTGTCCGCCCAGCGCGACACGTTGCGGAACGTGATGCCGTCGCGCAGGTCATGCTCGAACGTCGCGGTCGCGGCGTCGGCGTTCACGTCTTCGTAGTCGTAGTGCTCGAGTCCGTAGAAGTTGCTCTGATCGGCGCGCGGCGTCGTGTCGAACGCGGCCCACGGCAGGCCGTAGTCGGGGACGTTGTTCTGCGCGAGATGTTGATACGCGAGCGTGAAGCGCGACGGCTTGCCGATGCCGAACGAGATCGTCGGCGCGACGCCCCAGCTCTCGTTGCGAACGACATCGCGACCCGGCACGCCGCCCTCGGTCATCATCGCGTTGAAGCGGAACGCACCGCCGATCGCTTCGATCGGCACGTTCGTGTCGAGGCTGGCGCGCTGGTGATCGGCTGTTCCCGCCGCGACGGTTGCGCGCGAGAACGACTCGAGCTTCGCGCTCTTCGAGACGATGTTGATTGAGCCGCCGGTCGCGCCGCGACCCGCCATCGCACCCGCGGGACCCTTCACGACTTCGACCTGCTCGATGTTGAACGCGTCGCGCGAATACGCGCCCGACTCACGCAGACCGTCGAGCGTGATGTCGTTGCCGGTGCTGAAGCCGCGCATGCTGAACGTGTCGCCCGGCACGCCGCCTCCGCCTTCGCCGGCCTGGAACGTGATGCCCGGCGTGTTGCGCAGCACGTCGCGCAACGTCGTCGCGCCCTGCGCGAGGATCGTCTCCTCGGCGATGACGTTGATCGTGCGCGGCGTCTCGAGGATCGGGCGCGTCATCTTCGGCGACGACACTTCCGGCGTCGCCGCGCCGACTTCGATCGATTCCGAAAGCATCGGCAGCGTCAGCACCGCATTGAGGCCGTTCGTGAAGCGCGACTCGACTCCGCTGTTCTCCAGCAGTCGCGTCAGCGCCTCGGCGTTCGTCATCATCCCGCTCACGCCGTTCGTGTTCAGGTTCGCGAGCACTTCACGATCAAAGTTCACGCGGACGCGCACGCCGGTCGCGGATTCGTACGCGCGAATCGCAGCGTCGAGCGTGCCGGCCGGGATCTCGAAACGACGCAGCGGCAGCGCGGCGACGGTCGTGCCGGTGCGATTCGCAGCCGATGTCGACGGCGGCGTCTGCGCATCGACGGTGCGCGTTCCGAACGTTGAACAGGCGACGAGAGCTCCGACTGCGAACTTGCGGCGAAGAGTTTTTGCGCGACGACCACTCATGATGCGACTTCCTTTCGATTCATCCAGCCGCGGAAGCGGCGTAGTGCGAGTGCGATCCCGGTCCAGACCAGAACCGCGGAGGCGAGCGAGGCGAGCATGGCGATCGTCTGTCCGGCGACGCCGCCCGCCTCACCGGTGTGAAGCCAGCGAAGCCACGCGCGTGCTTTCTGTCCTGCTTCCTGCTGCGCGTAGGTTTTGTGCTCGACGACCTCGGCGGTCTTCGGATCGAGCATCAGTTGCGAACGTTTGTCGGGGCGCGTGCCGTTGGCCGCGTCGACGTTGATGGTCACGGGACCTTTCGACGAGAGCGGCAGGCGCAGGCTGATCGACTGCCACTGCGGCACCGCGCGATTCGTCTCCGCGAGCGCGGCAGTGAAGAGACGATCGAGTTTCGCGGGATCGGTGGGCTTGCGATTGCCGCGCTCCGCTCCGCCGGGTGCGCCTTGTTGTTGCGGCGCCGGTGGAGTGCTGCCGAACGCGCGATAGACGAGACGCGTGGCCCACGGATACGAAATCACGACGCCGGAGAAGACGACGATGACGAGCGGCAGGAACGACCAGATGCCGAGGACGTTGTGCCAGTTGAAGTCGCGCGCTTTGCCGCGAAGACCGCCGCGGAACCAGATCGCGTTGCGCAACATCTTTTTCGACTTCGGGACCCAGATCCAGAGTCCGCTGAGCACGATGAAGAGAAAGATGAGGTTGGCGACGCCGGTGATTTTCTTGCCGGTGTCGCGGCTGTCGCCGTCGAGCATCAGCCAGCGATGCGCGTCCTCAATGGTGTGCAGCGCGCGGCGGAGTCCGGTGGCGCCTTCGCCGAGGACCGTGCCGTTCGTGCGATGCACGAAGAGAGTCTTCTCGCGGCCGAACGCGATCGTGACGGGCGCGTGCGGATCGGAGCGCAGCGTGACGTTCGACGCCGGCGTGTCACCTGCGCTGGCCGCGGCGTTCGCGATCAGTTGCGAGACCGGCAGGGAGGGACGCATCGCGTCGGCGTCGTTGGCGCGAAGGCCGCGTTCGGCGCGAGCGAGCATCTGGCGTTGATACGCGAGCGCGACGCCGGTCACGGAGAGGATGAAGATCACCACGCCCGCGAGGACTCCGGCGGTGAGGTGGATCCAGAAAATGAGTTTGCGCAGTGGCATAGCTATTGAGACTCAGTCGCAACTAGATTGACGAGGCGGACATTAGGCGTCTCAATGGCGTTCGTCAAGTGCTGACGCGTTCATTGCATACTTCTCTCGCTGTGAGTCGCGACAGAACGCTTCCCTGGTTCGTCTTCGCCGTGTTCGTCGTGCTCACGCTGCTGGCCACGTGGTTCGTCTGGCAGACCACCGCCGCCGCGGACCGCGCCCGTTTCGAAAACGCCGTCCAATCCACACGCGACGCGCTCGGCGCGCGCATCGACACGTACCTCAACGTGCTGACCGCCGTGCGCGGACTCGCAGTCGCCGATCCGATGCGGCCGCGCGGTGAGCTCGTCGCGTACATCCGCAGTCTCAACGTGCAAGGCCGCTATCCGGGCGTGCAGGGGATCGGCGTATCGATTCGCGTGTCGCGCGGCGACCTCGCCGATCTCGAAGCGGAGATGCGCGCGGAAGGATTTCCCGAGTTTCGCGTGCGACCCGCGACGCCGCGCGAGGAGTATCAGGCGATCGTCGTGCTCGAGCCGCTCGATCGTCGCAATCGCGCGGCGATGGGCTACGACATGTTCACGGATCGGACGCGCCGCGAGGCGATGATCCGCGCGCGCGACACGGGACGTCCCGCGGCGTCGGGTCCAGTGACGCTCGTGCAGGAGCTCGACGCGCACAAGCAGCCGGGCTTTCTGATCTACACGCCGTTGTACGTCACCGGCACGACGCCGAGCACGCTCGAAGAGCGTCGCAGCGCGCTGATCGGATTCGTGTACGCGCCATTTCGCGCGCACGATTTTCTCGAAGGGATTTTCGGAACGCAGCGCAGGCCGGAGATCGGCTTCGAGATTTCGGACGGCGATCACGCGCTGTATCGCACGCCCGATCTCCCCACGGATCCGCGCTTCATCGAGAGCTCGCACATCGACGTCGCGGGGCGGCAGTGGGACGTGCGCTGGATCTCGCGACGTCACGGCCGCGGCGCGTCACTGAAGTTCGCAATTGCGACGTTC
>DASVNL010000393.1:0-3311 GCA_036383875.1 Thermoanaerobaculia bacterium | reverse complement strand
GACGGTAAGCATTTGCGGACGTGGAAGGGCGATGAGCCGCACGAAGTCGCGGCGTTTCTGCTCAACTTCTTCAATGTCATCGGCGGTGGCGGACAGGTGATGTTCCGGCTGGCCGATGTGCTCGAGGAAGGCGGGTTTTCGCTGGAGTATCCGTCGTCCGAGGATTACGACCTTTGGGTGCGGTTGCTGCGACGTGGGCGGCTCGAGACGCTGCCATTCGTCGGCATGATCAAGCGAACGCACGATGGTCAGGCGTGGTTGCAGTACGCGGCCGTCAAGCGTGCGAACTGGGTCGGGATCATGCGCGCGTCGCTCGAGCCGTACTTGCGACGTCCACTGCGCGAGGACGAAGTCGACGCGCTGATCACGGTGTGGCGTCACGACAGAAAACTCGGCATGGCGAGGACCGCCGATGCTGTGATGGTCGAAGCGTTCGCGCGATTTCGGGACGCGGTGGCGGATCGCGCGTTGCGCGCGTGTGCGCGGAGAAAAGTCGCGCTGCAGTGGTATGTCGCGGCGCGACATCTCGCGCGTCGCGGACGCCCGATCGAAGCAATGAACTACCTCGGGCGTAGTGCGCGCTGGCTGCTCACTCGACGAGCAAGCGCCATTGCTTGACCGACCAGCCTCGCGCGGCGGGCAGCGTGTCCGTGATCGTCGCGACGACTTCCGGCCACTTCACCTCGTCGTAGTCGTCGCCTGAAAGCCAGCCACCGCTCTGCACCTTCGGCAACCACGCGGCGATGTCCGCGATCAGATGCTCGCGATCGTGTCGCGCGTCGAGATGCACCCACGCGATGGAGCGATCGGGAAAGAAACTCGCGGACGAGACCGAGTCGGAGACGATGAGCGAGACGACGTCGGCGAGGCCGCAGGAAATCACGTTGCGGTGCAGGATTCCGGCGAACGTCCCGCCGCCTTTCTTGACCGACGCGGCGTGATAGTCCTTCTTCTTCGGACCTTCGACTCCGCTGCCGCGGCAGGTGTCGATTCCGATGACGGAAAACGGTTTGCCGCTCTGCTGAACGAGCTCGCCGAGAGAGCAGAGACTGCGGCCGAGGAAATTGCCGACTTCGACGAAGCGGCTGCCGGCTTCGAAGTGGCGCACCGCCTCTTCCTGGCCCGATCTCCATTGAAACCAGCCCTGGATTTCGCTCCAATGCTTCGGTGCTTTGTTCCGCCACCTGCCGAACACGGCGCGCAGTGTAACGCGGCGACCGGCGTGATAGCCTGCGCGGCCTCCGATCGACTCATGGCGCTGACCAGCATCATCATTCCGACGCACGACCGGCCGGAGTTGCTCAGCCGATCGGTCGAGAGCGCGCGGCTCGCCGGACGGGAGATCGAGATCGTGGTCGTCGACGACGGCTCGACTGACGACACCAGCGCCGTCTGCGCATCGTTCCCGGACATCGTCTACGTGCGACTCGACGAACGTCGCGGTGTTGGCTACGCGCGTGCCGCGGGCATCGCGGCGAGCAGCGGCGAGTACATCTCTTTCCTCGACGACGACGATGCGCGGCTGCCCGGATCGATCGATCGCCAGCTCGCGATCCTTGAAGCGGCGCCGGATGCGGCGCTGGTGTACGGCCAGATCTATCGCGCGGCGCAAAACCTCGAGATCGACGAGCGTCGCATCTTTCCGCGCGTCTGTCCGGACGGCGATCTGTTCTGGAAGCTGATCGACAACAGCTTCATCCCGACGTGCTCCGTGGTCATCCGTCGCAGCGCGCTCGACGCGGTCGGCGGTTTGTTCCACGAGGCCGCGCCCGCCGACGATTGGGACTTGTGGCTGCGGCTCGCGGAGCGCTATCCGATTGCGGTGTTACCCGAGCCGGTGTCGGTTTATCGCCAGCCGACGTTCTGGTCGAAGCAGGGATCGTCGCGCGTCGTCGATGGTCTGCTGTTCGCCGACCTGCGTGTGCTCGAACGCTGCGCGAAACTGCCACGCGTACTCGCCGATCCGCAGCAGTTTCGCCGTGCGGCGCGACGCGTGCGCGGCGTGTTGTGTCTGCGACTGTTGGCGGAGACCGTGGTCGCAGCGCGGCGTGGTGACTCGTACGCGTTCGTCAGCTTTCGACATGCCGTCGCGACGCGCGACGCGTTCGTGCATGCGATCCTCGCTCCGAACACGTGGAAGAAACTGCGCGAGCGCTTTCGACTGTGATTTGCGTCGCGGGCATGCCGCGTTCCGGGACCTCGCTGGTCACTCAGTTGCTGCATCGCTGCGGCCTCAATGTCGGCCCGCCCGAAGAACTGATGCCCGCGAGCATCAACAACACCGACGGCTTCTGGGAAAACCTCAAGTTCGTGCGGCTCAACGAGCGACTGCTCGCGGCGAACGGCGGGATGTGGTTCGCGCCGCCGGCGACGCTCCACGCGACTCCGAAGATCACCGCGAATGCGAAGGCGATCATCGCGCGATTCGACGGGCAGGAGCCGTGGGGTTGGAAGGATCCGCGCAACGCGCTCACGCTGCCGTTCTGGAAAGAGCTCCTTCCGTCGATGAAGGTGTTGGTTTGCGTGCGGCATCCGTTCGAGACGGCGTCGTCGCTCGCGGCGAGCACGATGATTCCGCGGTTGTGGTGGCCGTTCTACTGGCCGGTCACGCGACGCGATTCGCCGCTGCGACTTCGCGAAAGTGCGTGGCCGACGCACAAACGTTTTTTGGATGCGATGCGCTCGACGCTGTCGTTCGAGCGGCGTCGCGAACTGATCCGCCGATTCGGCGTCGAGCTTTGGCGCGTCTACAACACGACAATCCTCGCGGAGACGAATCCCACGAATCGACTCGTCACGCATTACGAGGCGGTGCTGGCGAATCCGCGCGCGGAGCTGCAACGCATTCTCGCGTTTGCTGAGATGGACGTGTCCTCCGACGTACTCGACGAAGCGCTGCGTGTGGTGTCGCCGCGGATGCGCCATCAACGCGCGGATGCGCCGCTGAACGCGGAGCTCGCGCGGCTTTACGCAGAGCTCTGCGACGAGGCGAGCACCGCGCGGAACATCTCCGCGTAGTGCGGCGCCTGATGGCGCCAGTCCCACGCTTCCGCCGTCACGCGTGCGGCCCGGCCCATTCGCGCGCGAAGCTCGGGATCATCGCGCAACGCGCGCAGCTTCGCGGCGATGTCATCGACGTCGCGCGTCACGAATAAACCGTTCTCTCCGTCGCGAATGAACTCCGGCATGTTGCCGACGGGCGTCGTGAGCACAGGCACTCCGCTGGCCGCGGCTTCGAGGCACGGATTGGGCGTGCCCTCGCTGCGACTCGCACACACGTAGACGTCGAGCGACTGATAGAACTCGCGCAT
>DASVNL010000392.1:0-4058 GCA_036383875.1 Thermoanaerobaculia bacterium | reverse complement strand
ATCGTGCTGTATCCCGTCGCGGTCTTGCTGCTCGTGCTCGTGTTTCACGACCGGCTCGTCTTCGCCGCCATTGCGTGGGCGTTGCTCGCGTTCGGCGACGGCGTTGCGACACTCGCGGGCAAGGCCGTGCCGATCGCGCGGTTGCCGTGGAATCGCAACAAGAGTTGGGGCGGATTCCTCGCGTTTCTCGCGCTCGGATACGCGGGCGGCGTCGCGGTCGCGTACTGGATGGACTATCGCGCGCCCTTCGTCGTCCTCATCGCCGGCCTCGCCGCCGCCATCACCGAATCCCTCGACCTCGGCGTCGACGACAATCTGACCGTCCCCGCCGCCGCCTCCGTCGCACTCGTCATCGCGAGCATCAACGTCGTGCACGGCTACATGACCTGGCCGAACACGCAGTGGTGGCTCATCGTGAATGGAGCGCTCGCGCTCGTCGGCTATCTCGTGCGCAGCGTCAGTTTCACCGGCGCCGTCGGCGGCTGGATCCTCGGCGCGATCCTGATTCTCGGCGCGGGCTGGCCGATGTACGTCGCACTCCTCGCGTTCTTCATCATCGGGACGTCGGCGACGAAACTCGGCTACGCACGCAAGGCCGCGGCCGGACTC
Source organism: Thermoanaerobaculia bacterium (assembly GCA_036383875.1). Taxonomy (GTDB): domain Bacteria; phylum Acidobacteriota; class Thermoanaerobaculia; order Gp7-AA8; family Gp7-AA8; genus QHVT01. The sequence continues at coordinate 3,449 of DASVNL010000392.1, read as the reverse complement.
GCGCAGGAACGCGGCGGGCGTCGCGGATTCAGTCACGCGTTCTCGAACGTCGGCGTCGCCGCGATCTGCGCGATCGCCGTCTCGCGACTCGCACGCACGACGCAGGGGATGGCGGAGATCGAGCTGATCCCGCTGTTCATGGGCATCGCGTCACTCGCGACGGCCGCGGCCGACACGACTGCGTCTGAAATCGGCCAGCTTCTCGGACGTCGCGCGTTCCTTCCCGTGACCTTGCGACGCGTGCCCGTCGGCACCGAAGGCGCGATCTCGATCGAGGGGACGCTCGCGGGTTTGATCGCTGGATTCGTCGTCGCGCTGGTGAGCACCCTGAGCGTCAGCAGAATGTTCGGAGACATCGCCGGGTTTTCGTGGCTTACCGTCCTGGCCGTCACGCTTTGCGCGTTCGCCGGGTCGTACCTCGAGAGCATCGCCGGGAGTTGGAACCGGAAGCGCATGTCGCCCGTCCCGAACGGCGTGCTGAACTTCTTCAATACCGCCGTCGGCGCGTTGCTGATGGGAATCGCATGGCAAGTACTGCACTGAAAAAAGTCGTCATCGTCGGCCGGCCGAACGTCGGCAAATCCACGCTCTTCAACCGCGTCTCCGGACAGCGTCGCGCACTCACGCACGATCTGCCCGGCATGACGCGCGACCGCCTCACCGGCATCGTCACGCTCGACGACGGACGCCGCTTCGAGCTCACCGACACCGGCGGACTCGAATACGGCGAGTCGCCGATGTCCGCATTCGCGGGCGAGATCAAGGAACAGGCGACGCGCGCATTGCGCGACGCGGACTTCATCCTGTTCATGGTCGACGGCGCCGCTGGCGTGCTCTCCGAAGATCGCGACATCGCGCAAGATCTGCGTGCGGAGTCGGCGAAGACGGTGCTGATCGTCAACAAAGTCGATCGCAAAGACGCCGAAGCAAATGTGCCTGAGTTTTACGAGCTCGGATTCGAGCGCGTCCTTGGCGTGTCCGCGGAGCATGGCGAAGGGCTCGACGAACTGTTCGATGTGATCTCCGAAATCGTCCCGCCGGAATCGATTCAGGACGAAGAAGACGATGAGCACGCCCCGATCCGCGTCGCGATCATCGGACGTCCGAACGTCGGCAAGTCGTCGTTGCTCAACAAGCTGACGCAGGAAGAACGCGCCGTCGTCTCGCCGATCTCCGGCACGACGCGCGACGCGATCGACTCGGAGATCACGCGCAACGGCCGCTCGTACATCCTCGTCGACACCGCGGGCATTCGCCGCAAAGGGAAGACGCACGACGAAGCCGAGAAGCTCGCCGTGATCTCCGCGCGCAAGGCCATCGAACGTTGCGAGATCGCACTGGTGATGTTCGACTCGACGGACGGCGTCGCCGCGCAGGACGCGACGGTCGCAGGCTACGCGGACGAGGCAGGGAAGGCCGCGCTGATCCTCGTCAACAAGTGGGACGCCGAAGAGCATGGTCCCGACGATTACAAACGTTTCGAAGAGCAACTGCGCTTCAAGCTGAAGTTCCTCGCGTACGCGCCGCTCGAGTTCATCTCCGCGAAGACCGGCCGTCGCGTCGAAAAGATCTTTCCGAAGATCGACGCGATCGTCTCCGCCTATCGCAAGAAGTTCCGCACGTCGGAACTGAACTCGATTCTCGAGCGCGCGACGAATGCGCACCAGGCACCGGCCGTGCGCGGCAAACCGCGACGCTTCTACTACGTCACGCAGCTCAAGTCCGGACCGCCGACGTTCGCGCTGTTCTCGAATGTCGACGAGCCGCTGCATTTCTCCTACAAACGCTATCTCGAGAATCAGTTCCGCGACGCCCTCGGGCTCGTCGGATGTCCGATCCACTTCGTCGTGCGCGCGCGCAAAGGCATGAAGAAGGACGCTCGCTAGAGCGGATAGAATCGCGGTCGCATCTCGACTGTTGAAACACAGGCGAAAGGGCCAGATGAAGCCACCTGAAGTCGTAACGCTCACCCCCGGTAAGCGCGTTCTCTTTCTCACCAAAGATCCGGAGCTCATCCGCAAGCAGCTCAGTGGCGAGCTCGACCTGCAGATGAAGGATCTCCGCGTCGAGGATCTGCTCGACGACATCAACACCGATGCGATGACGCCGGCGTGGGTGTGTTTCGATTACAAACCCGAGGACATTGCGCGGAATGCGTATGCGGGGCTGATCGTGAATGGCGAGCGGCTCTTTCCTCCGGACGCGCTGCGCAACGGCAACTTCGAAGTCATCGTCTCCGGATATCGCAAAGGCGTCGGCAGCTCCCGCGAGACCGCGACGCAGTGCGAAGTCTTCAGCGGAATCCGGATCGCGATCGCGGTGTCATTCGCGCCGATCCACGCGGGCAACAACATCAATCAGGGTTTGCTCATGGGCACGCACGAGATGCTCACGCGCCTGCAGGCAGGCGAGGGCGTCTCGCTGCATGAGTTCTCCGACAAGTACGACCCGATCACGAAACTGATCATCCAGTGGGGCGGACTCTTCCCGTTCTCGAAGGCCGTTGCGCGCGGCGACGTCCAGTTGCCGATTCCGCACAACGCGCCGCGTCCGATGACGATGGGCGAGAAGATCCTCGCGCGCCACATGCGCGGCGTCAGCGATGCCGAGCGCTTCGTGAAGCCGGGCGATGCGGTCGTCGTCGACGTCGATGGTGGCTACACTCACGAGTTCACGACGGCGCAGGTGCATTACTTCCTCGAGCAGGAGTACGGCGCGGACTACGAGATCACGAACCCGAACAAATTCGCGGTCTTCGAAGATCACCTCATCTACGCGGACGAAGTCGCGAAGATGCGGCCGTTCATGGACAAGATCCAGACGCTGCGCGACATGCAGCGTGCGTATCAGCGTCACACCTCGTGCCGCGATTTCTCGGCGACGAACAACATCTCGCCGGGCATCTGTCACGAAGTCGCGCGCGAGGCGTTCATCGATCCGGGCGATTTCATCCAGGCGACGGACAGCCACACGTGCATGGGCGGCGTGAACAACGCACTCGCGTGGGGCGTCGGCGCGACGGAGTACGCGAACCTCGTGTACTCGGGATTCACGACCGTCGAAGTGTCGGAGTCCATTCGCTTCGAACTGACGGGCGAGCTGCAGCCGAACGTCACGGCGAAGGATGTGATGCTCTACATCCTCCTCGAGTACGCGAAGCCGCAGATGACGCTGGACCGGATCATGGAATTCACCGGCCCGGGACTGCGCACGTTGTCGCTCGACGAGCGCGCGACGCTCGCGAACATGGCCACGGAGTGCTCCGCGCGGACGGCGATCGTCGAAGCGGACGAGAAGACGTACGAGTGGATTGCGTCGATGCGCGAAGGCGTCGACATCGATGCGTTGCGCGCACGTGCGGTTTCACCCGACGCTGACGCCGAATACGCGGGCGGCGTGCATGTCATCGACCTCGCGCAGGTCCGGCCGATGGTCGCGCATCCGGGCGA
>DASVNL010000391.1:0-1531 GCA_036383875.1 Thermoanaerobaculia bacterium | reverse complement strand
CGAAGAAGTGATGTCCGCACTCGTGCTGCTGTTCGCGCTGCTGTTGCCCGAGGCGAATCTTCGCGACGGCGACATCATCTTTCAGGAATCGCTGTCGTCGCAGAGTCGCGCGATCCAGCTCGCGACGGGGAGTCGCTACAGTCACATGGGCATCGTGATGCGCGAGAACGGACGCTGGTACGTCTACGAAGCGGTCGAGCCGGTGAAGCTCACGCCGCTCAGCACGTGGACTGCGCGCGGTCGCAACGGCCATTACGTCGTGAAGCGATTGCGCGATGCGTCGAAACTCACGCCGGCCGTGCTGCGCAAGATGGAGAAGGTCGGGAAGCGATTCGAAGGGAAGCAATACGACCTGACCTTCGAGTGGAGCGACACGCGGATCTATTGCTCGGAACTGGTCTGGAAGATCTATCGCGACGGCGCGGGGATCGAAGTCGGGAAGCTGCAGAAGTTGCGCGAGTTCGATCTCTCGAATCCGGCGGTGAAGAAGAAGATGCGCGAGCGGTACGGCGCGAACGTGCCGATGAACGAGCCCGTGATCTCGCCGCGCGCGATGTTCGACTCTCCGCTGCTTGTCGAAGTCGCACGCCGCAACTGACTCGCCACCTTTCGCGCGGATTCGTGTCTTTCGTCGCATGCGACGCAACTGGCTGGTGGTGTTGTCGTGGTGTGTTGGATTCGTGTGGGCCGTCGGCCTGATCCTCAACGCGCGCCGCGCTCCCGAGCCTGTGCCGCAAGTGCAAGTCGCGGTCGCAAATCTTGGTGACACGCGTTCCGTCGAGCCGCCTTCGCGCGTTGAGATCACAGAGCCAACGAAGGCCAACTACACGGGCAATACGAGAACTCACAAGTTTCACAGGCGCTCGTGTCGTTACGCGAACTGTACGAACTGTACGGCACGATTCGTTACCACCGCTGAAGCTCGCGCGGCGGGATACACGCCCTGCGGAACATGTGAACCGTAGACGCACGGAATCAATCGTGCGTACTTCTGTGCATGACCCGGCGGATCCCCATCCTCGTTTTCATCCTGCTCTTCCTCGGCTGCGACGCACTCTCACCGACCTCGCCCGGCCACGAACCCACCGCCACGCCGTACAACGGCCGCTTCACCGGCGACCTCGGCATTCGCGCACCGAACGATGAAGACTGGTCGCTCGTCACGCTCGATCTCGCTCAGAACGGCAACACGATCACCGGCACACTGCGCGAGCGCAAAGGCCGCGTGCACGACGTCGAAGGTTCGGTCTGGCTCGATTCGGTGGACAAGGCGAGCATTACGGTAAAGAACATCGAGAGCCCGTCCTGCTTCTCCCTCGGGCTCGCGTTTCACGAAGTCGAATACGAGCGCCGCACCGGCATCGCACGCGCGCTCGTCGGACAGATGGGCGGACGCTGCCAAGGCACGGTGATGCAGCCGTTCCGGCTGACGCGCGCGTGATTACGTGAATCCGCGCGGACGCTCATCGAGCGTCGTCGCGATGTCGAGCAGCGCCGCGGTGTAGATCGGATCTTCGACCTGCAACTCGAC
>DASVNL010000390.1:0-4178 GCA_036383875.1 Thermoanaerobaculia bacterium | reverse complement strand
GCGCGCATCCGCCGTCTCGACGACGAAGAAGAGCGCGTGAACGAAGTCGCGCGGATGCTCGGCGGCGAGTCGATCTCGGCGTCGGCGGTCGCGCACGCACGCGAGCTGATCGGCGCTACAGCTTCTCGATCGTCTCGACGTTGATCGTCGTGCCCTGCATGCAGAACGACGCACCGGCGATCGTGCCCGTGACGCGCACGCGCTGCCCGGATGCCGGCGGATTCTGCGGACGGCCGAGCGTGTAGAGCGTGCCGTCGTCGGAACGCATGGCCAGACACTCGACGCCCTCGTCGGTGATCTTGCCCGTGACGACGATCTTCGAGCCGGGCTCGGTCGGTTGCGGGGACTGATTGTTGTTCGTCGCGCACGCGACGATCGTGAGCAGCAGGAGAAAGATCGCGAGCTTCTTCATGCGCGCGTAGTACGCTCGGGTCATGCCAACGCTCTGGCACTTCGACGACGCTCCGACGTCCACGCAACTCTCCGAAATGACCGCCGTCCTGCGAGACGGCAAGGTCGTGCTGATGCCGACCGACACGATTTACGGTCTGCACGCCCTCGCGCTCGACTCCCACGCGGTCGCGAAGATCGCCGAGATCAAGGGCCGCGCGGAAACGAAGCCCTTCATCGTCCTCGCCGCCTCCACCGCCCAACTTGCGGACCTCGGGATCTCCGCCGATCCCGCGATCCTGACCTCTCTCGCTTCCGTCTGGCCCGCTCCCCTCACCGCCATCCTTCCGCTGAGCCATCCCATCGCCGCCAGCCGCGGAGCGTCGTCGATCGCTGTCCGGATCCCCGCGCTCGACTGGCTGCGCGACCTCGTCCAGCGGACTGGTCCATTGGTCTCGACGAGTGCGAATCGGAGCGGCGAACCGCCGATCGAAACACCCTCGTCACTCGCACGTGACTTGCACTCGCAACTCGACGCCGTAGCGGATGGAGGGCTCCGTCGAGGCGAACCTTCGGCGATTCTGGACCTTACGACTGCTGAGCCGCTGTTCATCCGGGAGGGTGAAGAATCGTTTACACAGAAAGTGTGGAAAACGCTGCGGAAAACGCTGTGAAAAACGCGCCAACCCGCAAAAAATCGCGGCTTCAGAGCGACTTGCACATCACCTTATGCAATCGTCGTAAGTCATTGAAAACTCGTTGTGTTGATCAAAAAGCGGCTCGACCGTAAACTCGACGAATTGCCTCTTGACAAAGCTGTTGCCTCTGACCTAGCCGCCCCTCCGGGCGATCTGCGCAAAGAACGGGGTGTTCACACGAAGTTAACGTTGACTCCGGCCGGTTTGAAGCCTAGTTTATGCGCACATAGCATAGGAAAATCCGATATGCGCGCCTCTTTCCGGCTGTCCTTCCTTGCCGCCATCCTGGTGTTTCTTGCCGGAAATTTCGCACAGGCATCGACCCCCGAAGTCGCCATCGGCGAACCCGTGACCGGAGCCGCGCCGGCGGCGCGCTGGGAGCCGTCGATCAGCTCGAACGGCAACGAGTTTTTCGCCGTCTGGACGGACTCGCGCGTCGCCTTCAATCGCGTCATCGGAACGCGTCTCAACGACGCCGGCGAAGTGCTCGACGGTCCGGGGATCGCGATCTCCGCCGGGACGCAGTTCCATCCTGCCTTCGAGCCGCGCGTCGTTTGGAGCGGTTCCTTCTGGTTGGTTTTCTGGCAATCCCGCGTCGAGAACGGCAGCGTCCCGGCCATCATCGCGGCGCGCGTCGATCGCGACGGAAAGCTCGTCGGCGCGCCGTACATGCTCGCCAAAGGCTTCCCCGGACAAGGCCAGTATGTCGCCACGAATGGCTCCCTCACCGTTCTCGGATTTACGGAGCTCGGAGGCGCACAGCCGCGGGCACTCGTCCTCGATCGCGAAGGCAATCTGATTCGCAACGTCGCGCTGCCAACCGCGTGGGTCTCCGGCGGTCAGTTCGCCGTCGCGACGAACGGCTCCGACTTTCTCGTCGCGTGGGAGGCGTACAACGAGCCGAACACGTCCGTCGAAATGATCCGCATCGACGCGACCGGCAACGTGCGCGACACGGTCGCGACGTCGGTCGCCGGATCACTGCCCTTCCTCGCGAGCGACGGCACGGACTACGTGCTGCTTGCGCAGCGTCTCAACGTCGCGCGACTGTTCTGGACGACGCGCAAGATCAGCGCGGACCTCACTGCGTCCGAGTCGACGTATCTGCCCGAGGGGGATCTTTTCGGATATCCGACGTTGATGTTTCGGGGCGATCGCTACGTGATGGTCGGACAGCACGGCTCCAACACCGAGCTGCGCCTCGACGTCGCCGCGGTCACCATCGGTCGCAACGGCGTCCCCGATCCAACCGTCACCTCGCTCGCCGATCTCAGAATCGACAGCGTCGATCCGCAAGTGAGCACCGCGCTCACCGCAGCCGGCAAGCTTGCAGTCGTCTGGATCGAAACCGCGAGCAGCGGCGGGTTCACGATTCACACACGCGCGCGCCTGTTCGACTCGCTCGATCGCGCCGCGTCGTCGCCATCGCTGCTCCTCTCGCGCAGCGCCGATCCGCACTACGGCCAGGCGCTCGCGTACGGCAACGGCCTGTTCTTCGCCGCATGGCGCAGCACGGACGGCATCTACGCATCGCGCGTCACCGCGGACGGCCGCACGCTCGACGGTCGCGGCATACGCATCTCCGACTTGCGCTGGTCAGATCCTTCGGTGGCGTTCGACGGCACGAACTTCGTCGTCGGCTATTTGCTCGATGACGAGCTGCATCTGCGCTACGTCGCACCGAATGGCAACCTGCTCGACGAGGTGATCCTCGCCGTCACGGATCACGACAACTCGCCGCCCGCACTCGCGGTGTCGCCCGACGATTTGTACGTCGTCTGGAGCGGATATCAAGTGATGATCACGCGCATCCCACACGCGACGCACGTCGCGAGCATGCCGGTCCCGGTCTCGCCCGAGATGATGCCGGCGCAGCCGCGAATCGCGTGGAACGGCTCGCAGTTGCTCGTCGCGTGGGCGGACATGGAAGAGTTGTTCTACAGCCCGCCCATCGCTGTGCCGGCGCGCCTCTACGCCGCACGCGTCGCCGCGAATCTCACTGTGCTCGATCCGGTCCCGCTGATCATCGGCGCGAACGCGCTGTTCGAAGATCCGGCGATCGCGTCGAACGGCACCGACTGGCTCGTGCTGTGGCAAAACGGGTCCACCGACATCGACGCCCGCCGCATCCACCCCGACGGCTCCCTCGGCGACACGACCACGATCGCGACGCAAGCCTACTTGCCTGCGGTCGTCTTCGACGGCTCGCGCTACGTGATCGCGTGGAAGGAGCTCGATGAACACTCGACGCTGCGCATGGCCACGCTCACGAGCGACGGCGCGCTCGTGCGCTCCGGCGTCGCGACGATCGCGCCGAGCGACACGCGCCCCTACGGCGTCGCGCTCGTCGCCACGCCGAACGGCATCGGCACCGCGTACGCGCGCGTCTCGCCGATCCCGATGCACGGCGGCGTGGAGCGCACGTTCTTCCGGATCATGAAGGGGAGCTCGCGCAGACGCGCCGCGAACTAGTTACGCCCACTTCATCAGCAGTGTGGCCAGCCCGAGGAAGAGGAAGAAGCCGCCGGTGTCGGTGAAGGTCGTCACGAAGATCGACGACGCGACAGCCGGATCGAAGCCGAACTTCTCGAGCACGAGCGGCACGAGGCCACCCGCGATTCCCGCGATCAGCAGGTTGCCGCACATCGCCGCGAGAAGAATGCCGGCCAGCAGCCAGTGACCGGTCCAGAGTCCGACGATCAACGCGGTGATCGAGCCCATCGCCAAACCGTTGAACAATCCGACCGCGACTTCCTTGCCGATCGCGCGCATGCCGCTCGCGAGATCGATCTCACCCAACGCGAGCGCGCGCACGAAGACGGTCAGCGTTTGCGTTCCCGCATTGCCGCCCATCCCCGCGACGATCGGCATGAACGCGGCGAGCGCGGTCCACTTCTCGATCGTCGGCTCGAAGAATCGCACGACGGATGACGCGATGAATGCGGTCACGAGATTCACCGCGAGCCACGGAAAGCGCGTGCGGAACGTCTCGCGCGCAGGCGTCGTGACACGCTCGCTCGCGGCGACGCCGGCGAGGTGGAGGAGATCTTCTTCAGCCTGTTCCTGAATGACGTCGAGCACGTCGTCGAC
>DASVNL010000389.1:0-14647 GCA_036383875.1 Thermoanaerobaculia bacterium | reverse complement strand
GTGACGAGCAGGTAGTGCTTCTCGTCGCCGTTCGGCGGATGCACGCTCATCGCCGGAATCGCCAGCGCGTAAACGATCGCGCCGATGACCATCGCGCGTCCGGCGCTGAAGCGCACGTTGCGTCCGCGCGCGAGGAACAGCGCGAGCATCGCGACGTGGATCACGGCGAGGGCGATGAACTCGAGTTGCGGATCGAGCGTGAATCCGCGGCGATCGACGAACCACGCGAAGCCGCAGATCGTGAGCGCCGTCGCGTAGTAGTTGATGAGCGTCCGGCCGCGCAGCACGACGAGCGGCAATACCGCGAGGGCGACGACGGCCGGGACGATCATCATCGCAACTCGAACGCTTCCACTTGCAGCGCCGCGTCCTTCGGCAGCGACGCGTCGCCGGTCACGGTGATCGTGCGCACGTGCGGCGGCAGCGAGACGCGTCCCGCGCCGTCGATCCACGCGGCATATCCCCAATCGCGAATCTTTCCCGCGAGGTCGCGCGGCAGCGGATTGCGCGAGCCGTAGAAATGATCGCGGCGCATGTAGCCCCAGTCGGACGCATCGCCGACGCGCACGTCGATGCCGCCGGGCTCGATGCGCCCGAGGAGTGCGCCGCGGCCCAACTTCGCGACGTTGGCGCCGGAGACGATCAACGCGGTCGCGTTGTCGGGAACGTCGATGCGCCGCGATGCACGCGGCGCGAGCGCGTAGTTCAGCCGCAGTTGCGGCGCATCAGGAACGACGGGGCGCAGGAAGAACGGAAACGCGCGCGCCATGATCCCGCTCCACGGAAAGAAGAGCGTGATGAACGCGATCACGACCGCGGACGGCCACGTGAGTTTGAGCCGCGGTGCGTTGAAGAATCGCGCGAGTCCCGCGACGATCAGGATCGCGAGCGGCAGCGCGAGTGTGCGCAACGGCACCGCGGGAGTCACGAGCGCTGTGAGCACGCCGATGACGATCGCGAACGGCGTGCGTCCGAGAAGCTCGACGATGGCGATCGCGAACGCGAGGAGCAGGAGCTCGCGAAAGAGGTTCACGTTGGAGAACGGGATCCAGCGGAGGAGCAGGATCGCAGCGACGGTAAGCGGAGCGCCGGCGCCGTTGAACGCGAGCCAATGACGGCGGCGAGGCGCCGCCGGGACAGCCGGCGGGGCGCCGGCGCTCCCCAGGCCGATCGCGAAGGTCGCCGCGATCACGATGCCCAGCGCGAAGAGGCGCGTCTTCTCGTCAACAAAAACGTTCTCGATCAGCACGAGCAGCGGGACGCTGAGCAGCAGCGCCGAATGCGATGCGCATGCGACGACGGCGACGATCGCGCAGAGGAACGGCAGCGCGAGGTCGATCGGGGTGGCGTAGTGGACGGCGAGGAATCCCGCGTAGGCCGAGGCCGCGACGGCGAGGATTCCTCGCAGGGCCGCGATCACGGAACGGCCACGCTCGGGGACGGATCGCGCACGAACTCGGGATCGAAGCCGTCCAGCGTTTCGGGCGTGATCGTCGCGCGATAGATCACGCGCGCGTCGCCGCGCAGACGGACGTCGTCGGGATGTCCGTCGCGAATCACGAACGACACTTCGAGCGTGATACCGCTCCGCGTGAGCACGGACACCGGCGACTTCACCTTGCCGAACATCGCACTCGTCACGGCCGACGCGACGATGCCGCTGCCGCACGCGAGCGTCTCCGCTTCGACGCCGCGCTCGTACGTCCGCACGTCGATCGAATGGTCGTCGCGCACGGAGACAAAGTTGACGTTCGCGCCATCGGGCGCGAGGTCTTTGTGCGTCCGGATCGCGCGGCCCAGCGGGACGATGTCCTGATGCCAGAGGTCGCCGCGCAGAAACACGACGTAGTGCGGCACGCCGACCATGATCGAGCTGCCCTGCACTGCGGTCGCGCCGACCTGCAACGGTCGCTGGGCTTTGAACGACATCGGCGCGGGCAGCGAGAGAGTCACTTGCCCGCCGTCGCCGATCTCCGCGCCGACGATGCCGGCGTCGGTCTCGATGGTCATCTTCTTGCCGGCGATGACGTTGATGAACGCGAATCGCGCCGCGCAGCGCGTGCCGTTTCCGCAGAAGGCCGCGAGCGAGCCGTCGGAGTTGTAGTAGCGCATCCGGAAGGTCGCGCGCGAGGAGTGTTCGACGAGGATCAGGCCGTCGCCGCCGACGGAGAGGGCGCGCGTGCAGATGCGCCGCGTGAGCTCGGAGGCGTCGCCGATTTTCGGGCCGCGATTGTCGATCACGACGAAGTCGTTTCCGCCTCCGGCCATCTTCGTGAAGCCGAGCGGATCCTGCTTTGCCGGTTGAACTTGTCCTGTGAGTTTCATCGGAATTTTGAACCGGACGGGCGGTTTCCCTCCGGCGGTCCTGTATTCTCGCACGACGCGCGCCCGCCCTCCGCGAAACGCGAGGCCGGGCTTCTTCGTCGTAAGGACGAAGTCTCACTCAGACTCCCGGAGGCAAACTCTTGAAGCGACTCCTTTCCCTTCTCCTCGCAGCGGCCATCGCGTTTCCGCTGGGAGCGCAAAAGAAGCCGGCCGAGCCCGAACAGCAGAAACTGGTCGTGAACATCGACGTCCGCGTGATCAACGTGGACGTGGTGGTCACGGACAAGCGCGGGAATCCCGTGACGGGTCTCAAGGCCGAGGACTTCGAGATCTTCGAGAACAGCGCGCCGAAGCCGGTCTCGAACTTCTACGAAGTCGAAAACGGACGTCCGAAGCTCGAGGCGTTCGAAACGGGCGCCGCCGCTCCGGAACCCGAGAAGACCGAGATCCCGGACAACATGAAGCGCCGGATCATCTTCTACGTCGACAACCTCTCGCTCGCGCCGTTCAACCGCAACCGCGTCTTCGAGCAGACCAAGGCGTTCGTGAAGAACGTGATGCGCCCCGGCGACGAGGCGATGATCGCGACGTACAACCGCAGCATGAAAGTGCGCGTGCCGTTCACGCGCGACATCGCCCAGATCGAGTCGAACCTCGACGCGCTGGCCAAGGAATCCGGACTCGGCATCGCCAACAAGAGCGAGCGCAAGTCGACGGAAGACCGTATCCGCGACGCACAGTCGTACGACGAGGCGATCTCGATCGCGCGCCAGTACGCGTCGTCCGTCGAGCACGATCTGCGTCAGGGCGTCTCGTCGCTGAACGCGCTCATGAGTACGCTCGCTGGCGTCGAAGGGAAGAAGGTCCTCGTCCTGACGTCGGAAGGCTTCCCGATTCAGCCGGGACGCGAGATGTTCTACTTCATTGAAGAACAGGCGCGCGAAAAAGGCTGGCAGGGCACCTCGACGATGCTCGAGTCGATGACCTTCGACAGCGCCGACGAGATCCAGAAGGTCGCGAAGACCGCGAACGCCAACGGCATCACCGTCTACACCATCCACGCGGCCGGACTCTCGGGCGGCATGGAAATGTCCGCCGAGCACGCCCGCGCCGTGTCGAGCAACGTGTCGTCCGCCGCGCTCTCGAACACCACCGAGTCGATGCAGCTCATCGCGCAGATGACCGGCGGTCTCGCCTCCGTGAACTCGAACAACTTCGCGGGCGCGTTCGAGAAGATCCACAAGGACCTCGACTCGTACTACTCGATCGGCTATCGCTCCGGCACCGAGCGCGTCGACCGCCAGCGTTACCTGCAGGTCAAGATCAAGAACAAGGACTACCGCGTGCGCAGCCGCCAGACGTTCGTCGAGAAGTCGGTGTTCGCCGAGATGAGCGATCGCGTCGTCGCGAACCTGCTCTATCGCGGCAAGGACAACGATCTCGCGATCCTCGCGCGCATCGGCCAGCCGATCCCGGTCGATGACGGTCTGTTCCGCATCCCGATCGACGTGCAGATTCCGATGGAGTCGCTGACGCTGTTGCAGCAGGGCGAAGGCGATCACGTCGGCGGATTCGACGTCTACGTCGTCGTCGCGAACAAGAACAACGACATGTCGGACGTCGCGCGCCAGCAGCACCAGGTGCGCGTCGCGAGCAGCGACATGCCGAAGATCAAGGGCAAGTTCTACACGTACACGATGGAGCTCCTGGTCGAGCGCGGTCTGAACAAGATCTCCCTCGGCGTCGTCGATCAGATCTCGAACACGACCGGCTTCGCGCGCGAACAGATCATCGCGCAGGACATGCGATGACCTCGTGCGCGTCCTCCTGACCGTTCAATACCTCGGCACTCGCTACGCCGGCTGGCAACTGCAAGCCGGCGCAGCGACCGTCCAGCAAGTCCTCGAAGACGCTCTCCTTCGTTTGTACGGCAGCGCGATCCGCGTCCATGGCGCGGGTCGCACCGACGCCGGAGTCCACGCCGCCGCGCAACGCGCGCACTTCGACGCGCCGTTCGCGATCCCCTCGCGCGGCCTCATCCTCGGGATGAACCAGATCCTTCCGCCCGACGTGCGCGTCGTGCACGCGGAAGACGTCGCGGACGACTTTCACGCGCGTTTCGCGGCGAAAAAGAAAACGTACGAGTACCGCATCTGGAACGCCTCCGTCGCGGATGTCTTCGCGTTCGAGACGCACGCGCACGTCGCGCAGACGCTCGACGCCGGCGCGATGCACGTCGCGGCGCAGCAGCTCGTTGGCACGCACGACTTCGCGGTATTCACCGTCGCCGATCCCGAAGTCAGCTCGACGACGCGAACGCTCGACAAGATTGACGTCACGCGCGACGGCGAGGTCATTCGCATCGTCGTGACGGCGGACGGATTCCTTCGCTACCAGGTGCGAAGAATCGCTGGATCGCTCATCGAGACCGGTCGCGGCCGCCTCGATCCGCGTGAGCTTTGGACGGAGGCGCGATGGACTGCGCCGGCGAAGGGACTCCTGCTGCGCGAGATCGTGTATTGATCCGCGAATGCGCTAACATCCCCGCTCTGTGATCGACGTCAGGAAGTTGGCCGAGCCGGGCTCCATCGAGGAGACCCTCCTCGAGAAGATCGACCTGAAGCGTCTGCCGCGTCACGTCGCCGTGATCATGGACGGCAACGGCCGCTGGGCGCGCGCGCGCAGCCTGCCTCGCGTCGAAGGTCACCGCTCCGGAATAGCGTCGGTGCGCGAGATCGTCGAGACAGCCGCGCGCCTCGAGCTCGGCGTGATCACGCTCTACGCGTTCTCGGTCGAGAACTGGAAGCGCCCGCGCTACGAAGTCGCGACGCTGATGATGTTGCTCAAGGAGTATCTGCGCAAAGAGCTGCAGACGCTGATGGAGAACAACATCCGCTTCATGCCGATCGGACGCGTCGACGGACTCGATCCGTCCGTGCAGCGCGAGCTGCGGTACGCGCAGGAAAAAACCGCAGGCAACACGGGCCTGCTCTTTCAAATCGCGCTCAACTACGGCGGACGCGCCGAGATCGTCGACACGTGCAATCGCATCATGACCATCCTTCGCGAGAAGGAGATGAGCGACGCGGTCATCGACGAGGCGTTCTTCGCCGATCACCTCTACACCGCCAACGTGGAAGATCCCGACTTGCTGATCCGCACGAGCGGCGAGCTGCGGGTGTCGAACTTCCTCCTCTGGCAGATTGCGTACGCGGAGATTCACGTCACGAAAGTGCTCTGGCCCGATTTTCGCCGTCGCAATCTCTTCGAGGCCATCATCGACTTTCAGTCGCGGGAGCGACGATACGGTGGAGTCGAGCCTGCCGACGCGATGTTCGTCGAAGCTGACGAGTAGCGCCGCCAACGAATGCGCTACGCCAGAGAAATCACCGCCGCCATCGCCTCGCCGATCGCCATCTGGATCATCGGCTGGTCGCACCAGTACGTGTTCAACGCGACCATCGCGCTGATCGCCGTGCTGGCCATGTACGAGTTCCTCGCCCTCGGCCGCGCCAAGGGTTACTCGCTGCCGATCCCGCTCTGCATCGCGATCATGCTGATCATCATGGCCGCGTTCATCCTGCCGCAGATCTCCGTCGAGCTCGGGATGTTCGTCGCCTTGCTGGTCATCCCTGCGTCGTACGTGTTCAGTAAGAACTCACTCGAAGACTCCTTGCCGTCCAGCGCGGTGGCCGTGCTCGCGACGACGTACGTCGGCATGCTCGGCGGCTCGCTGATCCGCCTGCGCCACGACTTCCCGGTCGGCTGGAAGCTCGTCTTCTTCCTGCTGCTCGTCGTCTGGCTCGGCGACTCGGGCGCGTATTACACGGGCAAACGCTTCGGCAAACACAAACTCTCGCCGCGCATCAGCCCCAAGAAAACGATCGAAGGTCTGATCGGCGGCTTCGTCGCGTCGGTGGTCACGGCGCTCGTCATCCACTTCACGTTCTTCAAAGAGTTCCCGCTGATCCACGCGATCATCGCGGGCGTGATCCTCTCGTTCGCCGGCGTCGTCGGCGACCTCGCGGAGTCGATGTGGAAGCGCTCCGCCGCGGTGAAGGACTCGGGCACGCTGATCCCCGGACACGGTGGCTTTCTCGATCGCTTCGACTCGATTCTCTTCACCGCCCCGATCCTCTACTGCTACTGGACTCTCATCGTGCATGGGTTCCGCAACCTGAACATCATGTCCGGCTGACACCATGCGAAACATTTCCATCCTCGGATCCACCGGATCGATCGGCCGCAGCACGCTGGCCGTCGTCGACTCGTTTCCCGAAGAACTGCGCGTCGTCGGCCTTGCGGCCGGCGCGAACGTCGAGCTCCTTGCCGATCAGGTTCTTCGCTACCGTCCCGAAGTCGTCTCCGTGCGCGGCGCCGCCGACGCAGCACGACTCCGCGAAATCCTCGGCGACTCGAACGCGACGCCGGAGATCATCCCGGGCATCGAAGGCGCGTGCGCCGTCGCGACGCTGCCAAGCGCACACGCGGTGATCGCCGCGATCGTCGGCGCCGCGGGCATCGCGCCCGTCTACGCCGCTCTGCGCGCTGCGAAGCGCGTCGGCATCGCGAACAAAGAAGTACTCGTCGCCGCAGGCGACGTGATGACCAGCGCTGCGCGCGAGTTCGGCGGCGAGATTCTCCCCGTCGACTCCGAGCACAACGCCGTGCATCAGGCGATTCGCTGCGGTCGTCACGAAGAGCTGCAGCGCATCATCCTCACCGCGTCGGGCGGCCCGTTCCTGCATCGCGATCTGGCGACGTTCGCGGAGATCTCGATCGAAGCAGCGCTCGCACATCCGACGTGGCGGATGGGCAACAAGATCTCCATCGACTCCGCCACGATGATGAATAAAGGCCTCGAAGTGCTCGAGGCGCATCATCTGTTCGAGATGCACGTCGATCGCATCGACATCCTGATTCACCCGCAGTCGATCGTGCACTCGATGGTCGAGTACGTCGACGGCTCGATCATCGCGCAGCTCTCGACGACGGACATGAAGTTTCCGATCCAGTACGCGCTGCTCTATCCCGATCGCGTCCCCGCGCCGTTCGCGCGGCTCGATCTCGCGAAGATCAGCAAGCTCGAGTTTCTCTCCGTCGACTCGCGCCGCTTCCCTGCTGTCGAGCTCGCGTATGCGGCCGGCCGCGCGGGCGGTTCGATGCCGGCGGTGCTCAACGCGGCGAACGAAATCGCGGTGGAGCGTTTCCTCGCGGGAGAACTTCCGTTCATGGCCATCGTAGACATCGTCAAACGCGTGCTCGACCGCCACGCCGGGAACGTCAGCGCCATCTCCACCGTCGAAGAGGCGTTGCACTGGGACGCGTGGGCACGGAACGAGGCTCGCGGAATTGATGTTGCAGTCCCCAGCTAGGTCGGCTCACTTATGGCTCAGAACGCTGTCATCAGCCTCATTGGCTTCATCGTCGTTCTCGGATTCCTGATCTTCGCGCACGAGTCGGGACACTTCATGTTCGCGAAGCTGTTTCGCGTTCGCGTGCTGGTGTTCTCGTTCGGGTTCGGCAAGCGGCTGTTCGGCTTCCGCAAGGGCGACACCGACTACCGCGTCTCGCTGATCCCCCTCGGCGGCTACGTCCGCATGGCGGGCGACTCGCCCGAAGAGAATCAGCCCGGCAATCCGGACGAGTTCCTCTCGAAGCCGAAGTGGCAGCGCTTCCTGATTCTCTTCGCCGGTCCGGCGATGAACGTGCTGATCGCGATTCTCTTCATTGCGGGCATCGCGATGATCGGCACCGAGGAACTGGTGACGAAGCCGGTGGTCGGCGAGATCACGCCCGGCAAGGCCGCGGAACGAGCGGGCCTGAAGCCCGGCGATCGTCTGCTGACGATCAAAGGCGAGAAGATCAACGACTTCGAAGACATGCGTCTCATCATCTCGATGAACGCAGGCACGCCGCTGCCCGTCGTCTACGAGCGCAACGGCGTCACGCAGAAAACGACGCTCACTCCCGATCGCGAGAACAGCGACTTCGGACCTGTCGGCCGCGCGGGTATCGGCTTCGGCCTCGATCCGATCGTCGGACGCGTCGAGCCTGACTCACCCGCGGCCGTCGCAGGCGTTCGCGCCGGCGATCACGTGCTCAGCGTCAACGGCAAACCGATCGGCGCGCTCGACGAATACCTGCGCGTCAGCGGCGCGAAAGAGATGACCGCCAAGCCGGTCTCGATCGTCGTCGCGCGTGGCGGACAGCAGCAAACGCTCACGATCGCGCCGACCACGAACGAAGACTGGGTCTACAGCCGCGGCGTCGTCCCGCAGACGAAGATCCTCAAGCTCGGACTCGGCGCCGCGCTGCGCTACAGCGTCCAGGAAAACTGGCGCATGCTGCGCTACGCCTTCGCCGCCATCGGACGCCTGTTCCGTCCGGAGGGGAGCGTCAAGGAGCTCAGCGGCCCGATCAACATCGCCCGCATTTCGGGCGAGATGCTGCGCCGCGGCTGGCTCGCCACCGTCAGCCTCATGGCCATGATCTCCCTGCAACTCGGAATCATGAACCTCCTCCCCATCCCCGTCCTCGACGGCGGCCACATCATGATCCTCCTCATCGAAGGCATCGCCCGCCGCGACCTCTCCCTGCGCGTGAAGGAAAGGATCCAGCAGTTGGGCTTCGCGGCGCTCGCAACGCTGATGATCGTGGTGATCTACAACGACGTGATCTCGAACGTCCTGCGCATCAAGAACGGGTAAAGAGCTGGAGCTCAGGGACGGCGCGGGCGATGTGTGAATAGTCCGCGTCGAGATGGAACAGCGGCACTTTGTGCGCGATCGCGCATGCAGCGATCAGACAATCGGGCGTCGACGGAGTGACTCCGCGAGCCCGGCAATCCTTGTAAAGCTGTGCTGCTTCCTCGAAGCGAATGAGAGGCATCGGATCATCGAGCATCGTCACTGAGTGCAGCATCGACGACATCAGTGCAAATCGCCTCGGTATGTTCGTCCCGCGAAGCACCTCGTGGACGACCATGGGACAGGTCGCAAGGTCTTCCTCTTCCGAGACGTAGTCGCGAATCCGCAGCCGGTTCTGATCGATCCGAACCCAGACGCTGGTATCAACGAGCAGCACGGCGAGTCCGTTTCTTTGGCTCACGCTTTTCGTGAGCTGCAACGCGACCCTTCTTCTGCAATCTCGTCATGCGACCCGGCGGACGAATTTCCTCGAGATAGTTCGGCCAGAAAAAATCGCCTTTGTGCGCCTCTTCCTCGAACTGGTCGTACAACTCCCAGAAGCGCTTCTTCTTCACCATGGCCTCGAGTGCCTTGGTGATCGTCGCGGAGTAGGTCTTCTCGCCCGATGCGCGCCGCGCCTCTTCCAACAGCTTCTCGTCGAGGATTACGTTCGTGCGCTTCATACACACAATGTGGGCTACTTGTGTGTATCGGTCAAGATCACGCGACGCAGCAGGTCGAGCGCTTGTTGCGACGAATACCACTTCACGATTGTGCGCGGGCCCTGCCACAACAGTTTGCGGTGTTCGGTTCCGCTCGGCGAGGCGATGGCGATGTGGACGGTGCCGACGGGCTTTTCGGGGGTGCCGCCGGTGGGGCCGGCGATGCCGGTGATGCCGACGCCGTACGTGGACCCGAAACGCGCGCGGATGCCCTCGGCGAGAGCGCGGGCGACGGGTTCGGAGACTTCGCCGTGGTCGCGGATCAGTTGTGCATCGACGCCGGCGAGGTCGGACTTGGCGGCGGCGGTGTAGCAGATCGCGCCGCCGAGGAAGTAGGCGGAGCTGCCGGAGATATCGGTGATGCGGGAGCCGAAGAGACCGCCCGTGCAGGACTCCGCGCACGAGAGCGTTTCACCGCGATCCTTGAGCAGCTTGCCGATCACGGACTCGATCGTGTCGTCGTCGTAGCCGTAGAGCCGCGGGCCGAAGATCTCGGCGATCTCCGCCTCGCGCGGCGTGATGAACTCCTGCGACTCGCCGATGAGGTGGATCTCGATCTGCCCGCCGCTCGCGAGGATCGTCACGAGCTCGCCGGGATGCGCGTCGTAGTACGGCTTCAGACGCTCTT
The DNA here is from genome assembly GCA_036383875.1 of Thermoanaerobaculia bacterium. Lineage (GTDB taxonomy): Bacteria > Acidobacteriota > Thermoanaerobaculia > Gp7-AA8 > Gp7-AA8 > QHVT01. The sequence continues at coordinate 4,283 of DASVNL010000389.1, read as the reverse complement.
CGACGCCCGACTCCGTGAGTCCCGCGATCTTGAGCACGCGGCGATGTCGCGCGCGTCCGCCGCTGCTTTCGAGCCACGGCGCGAAGTACGTCGCGAGCATCCACTCGAGCTCGTGCGGCACGCCGGGAAAGACCCAGACGTGTTTCCCTTCGATTTCGAGATGAAAGCCGGGCGCGGTGCCGCGCTCGTTTTTCAGCGTGGTCTGGCCGCGAAAGACGTTGCCCTGCTTGCGATTCACGTCGGGCATGACCCAGCCGCGCGCAGCGAATCGCCCTTCGATGTACTGGATGATCGACGGATCGACATCGACCGTCAGTCCGAACGCTTCGGTCAGCGCCTCGCGCGTGAGGTCGTCTTCGGTCGGTCCGAGTCCGCCGGTCGTGATGACGATGTCGGCGCGTTGAAACGCGTAGCGGATCTCGTTGACGAGATCCTGCTGCAGATCGCCGACGACCGACTTGCGCACGACGGAGATGCCGTACGTTTCGAGCGCGGACGTGACTTTGAGGGAGTTGGTGTCGACCCGCGTGGGGCCGAGCATTTCAGAACCGATGGCGATGATGGCAGCGGACGAACTCATCGCCGCGAAGCATACGCGCTACGACGACGGGACCGCGCTCTCCAGCTCTTCCTTCTCTTTCGTGAGCGTCTCCCACTTGCCGTACAGCAGGTCGATCATCGCCTTCAGATCGTGGTTCTGCTGCTGGATCTTCTTCACGCGCTCGCCGTCCCGGAAGACTTCCTCCGAGCAGAGCAGAAGGTCGTTCCGCTCGCGATCGCCTTCCGCCGACGCGATGCGTGCTTCGAGCGCCGCGATCTCTTCGTCGATCTTCTTGATCCGCTTCGCACGCACTTTCTGCTCCGCGCGATCGATGGTTTTTTCGACGACTTTTGGCGGCGGAGGCGGCGCGACGACGACCGGCTTCGGCGCGACGGTCGCGGCGACGGGGAGATCGATCTGCGACACGGGCTGCGCCGTGCCGGTCTTGAACTGCTCGACGAGCTCCGAGTACGTGCCGCGATAAACCTCCGCGTGTCCGTCCTCGACGAGGATGATGTTCTCCGCGACGCGATCGATGAAGTAACGATCGTGCGAGACGACGATCAGCGCGCCGGTGAAGTTTTCGAGCGCTTCTTCGAGCGCTTCGCGCGTGTAGACGTCGAGGTGGTTCGTCGGTTCGTCGAGCAGCATGACGTTGCCGCCGACGTACATGATCTTCGCGAGTGCGAGCCGGCCTTTCTCGCCGCCCGACAAGTCGCGCGTTTTCTTCGTGACGTCATCGCCGAAGAACGAAAAGCGCGCGAGATACGAACGGACCTGTTCTTCGGTTTGGGAATGATCGAGGTCCCAGACTTCATCCATCACGATGCCGTTGGGCTTGAGATCGCCGAGGGTCTGATCGTAGTAGCCGACGCGAATGGCGTGGCCGTAGCGGACTTCGCCGGCGAGCGGCGGAATGCGACCCGCGAGCGTCTTGAGCAGCGTCGACTTGCCCGAGCCGTTCGGGCCCATGATCGCGTAGCGTTCGCCGCGACGGATCTGCGTCGTGAATGACTCGACGATCCTGCGCTCGCCCCAGCCTGCACTCACGCGATCGATCGTCATCGCGACTGCCGATGAGCGTCCGCCCGCGTCGAGGTTGAACTTCGCGAGCGTCTCGTCCGTCTCCGGGCGTTCGAGCTCGTCGATCTTGTCGAGCATCTTGCGGCGCGACTTCGCCTGCTTCGTTTTCTGGCCGGCCAAATTGCGGCGGATGAAGTCCTGCGTCTCCGCGATGAACTCCTGCTGCCGCTCGTAGTCCTTGGCCATCTTCTCCATCCGTTCGGCGCGGAGCTGGAGGAACTTCTCGTAGTTGCCGTGGTACTCGACGAGCTTGCCGTGCGCGAGCTCGACGATCTTCGAAACGGTTCGATTGAGAAACGTTCGATCGTGGGAGATGAGGAGGTAGCTGCCCTTGAAGTCCTGCAGGAACTCTTCGAGGAACTCGATGCCTTTGAGGTCGAGATGGTTCGTCGGCTCGTCGAGTAGGAGAAGATCGACTTTCGTCAGCAGGACGCGCGCGAGCATCGCGCGGTTCTGCTGGCCGCCGCTGAACTCGAGGATCGGGCGGTCCCACTCTTTCTTGTCGGTGAAGCCGACGCCGCCGAGGACGCGTTCGACTTCGGCGTGGAGCGTGTAGCCGTCGGCGTGCTCGAACTCGTTCTGCAGGCCCGCGTATTTTTCGAGCAGCTTCGCGTGCTCCGCTTCGGACTTCGTCGTGTCCGCGAGATCGTGCTCGATCGCGCGCATCTTCCGTTCGATCGCGAGCACGTTGCCGAACGCCGTCTCGACGAAGTCGAAGAGCGACATGCCCGGCTCGGCGTGCAGATGCTGGCCGACGTGTCCGATGGTGAGTCCGGACTGGCGGAGGATCTGGCCGCGGTCGACTTCTTCTTCCTTGAGCAGCAGGCGGAAGATGGTCGTCTTGCCGGCGCCGTTGCGGCCCACGAGCCCGACGTGCTCGCCGGGGTTCTGCTGCCACGTGACGCCTTTCAGGACGTCGTGCGGGCCATACGACTTCTCGACGCTATCGAAACGGTAGAGCATGCGGCCTACTTGAAGGTTTTCGGCCCCTTGGTCATTCCTCGCACGTCGATGGCGCTGTCCGACTCGGCCCAGACCGGGAACTCGACGAGCGCAGCAGCAACGGTTCGATAAAGCTCGGCCGTCCACGAAGGCGCACCCCGCGGCACGGCCGCCCCGCGTCCGCGAACATCGTGCGGCGCGATGATGACTCTCACGCGCGCATGCCCGGTCTCCGCGACGAGGGTGAAGAGCTCCTCGATCGCGCGATCGCCCAACGCGACGCAACCGACCGAGACGTTCTTGCCGTGGATGAAGATGTCGCCGCCGAGTCGCGTACGACCATCACTTTTGGCCATGCGGCGATCGAAGGCGTTCGGGTAGTTCACTTTCATCGAGAGGTGATAGCTGCTGTTCGGGTTGAGGTGCTCGATGCGATACACGCCTTCCGGCACCTGCGAATCGCCCTCGCGCAATTTCGGACCGGCCACACCGCTCGCCGCGAGAATTGGATAGTTGCGAATGAATCGCCACGCACCCGCATCGTTCCGCGCCCAAAGCGCAAATCGCTTCTCGTGTTTGAAGACGAGCATGGCGATGTCTTTCGGCGGATACGCAACGCGCGCTTTCGCGAAATGCGGACGCAAGCGCGCCCGCGCATCGGGACCATAACGCGCAACGACGTCGGCGACGGTGCGCGCCCCGGTGATCTGCAGGAAGAGCGGATACCAGAGGCTGCGGCCGACGGCGAGAAACGCGCCGCCCGCGATGACGAGCAGCGCCGCTATGACAACGAGAGTATGACGCCTGCGCACGCGTGTAACCTTACCGTCATGCGCTTAGCAGTCAACATCGATCACATCGCCACGATCCGCGAAGCCCGCAAGACGAATGAGCCCGATCCGGTCGCCGCCGCGGTGCTCTGCGAGCTCGCAGGCGCGCAGGGAATCACGGTGCACATCCGCGGCGACCGCCGCCACATTCAGGACCGCGACATCGAGCTGCTGCGCCGCACGGTGACGACGCACCTGAATATCGAGATGGCGTCGACGTCGGAAATGATCCGCATCGCGCAAACGGTGAAGCCGAATCAAGTGACGCTGGTCCCGGAGCGCAAAGACGAGGTCACAACGGAAGGCGGTCTCGACGTGGTGCTGCACGCGGGCAATGTCGAGAAGACGATCGCGCAACTGCTCGACGCCCGCATCGATGTCTCGGTGTTCGTCGACCCGGATCTGGAACAGATCCGCCAATGCCACAAGCTGAAGGCACCAAAGATCGAGATCAACACAGGGAAGTACGCCGACGCATTCGGCGGCAGCGGCACCGGCACCGCGTGGGTGCAAGAGCTGGAAAAGATCGCAACGGCCGCCCGCGCCGCAAAAAAGCTCGGCCTGACTGTCCTCGCCGGCCACGGCCTGACGTACCGAAACATCGACGGAATCGCAACGATCCCCGAGATCGAAGAGCTGAACATCGGCCACTCGATCATCTCCCGCGCCGCGTTCGTGGGACTGGACGCTGCTGTGCGGGAGATGATCGCTTTGATCCGCTCGCCGCGTCGTCTGCCGACGGTTCGGTAGGGTTGACCGACCGGGGGGCCTCCGGCGGGCCGGCACGGCCGGCAGCGCTGATTGTTCCTGCTAACACGCAGCTTGCGATCGGCGCGCGTCTCACCAGGAACGAGTTAGATGGGACAACAAGCGCTGCCGGCCGTGCC
>DASVNL010000388.1:0-8657 GCA_036383875.1 Thermoanaerobaculia bacterium | reverse complement strand
CTCGCCGCGACGGTCTGGCCGCTGTCGACGTTGCGCTCGACGACCACGCCGTCGATCGGCGCGTAGATGTTCGTGTACGACAGATTCTGCCGCGCGCGCTCCAATGCGACGCGCGCCGACTTCACGTTTGCATTCGCGACGTCCGAGGCGGAGTCCGTCTGTTCGTACGCGCTGCGCGCGACGAGTCCGGCGTTCATCAACTCCGAATTGCGATTGTTGTCGCGACGCGCCTGCAGTGCCTGCGCTTGCGCGCGCTCGAGGTTCGCCTGCGCATCGGTGACGGACTGCAGTTGCAGCGTCGGGTCGATGCGCGCGAGGAGCTGGCCTTTCTTCACTTCATCGTTGAAGTCGACGAAGAGCTCGGAGATCTGTCCCGAGACTTGGGTGCCGACGGCGACGGTACGCACGGCGCTGAGTGTCCCGGTGGCCGAGACCTTGGCTTCGACGTCACCGCGCTCGACGGTCGCGAAGCGATACGCCGGCGTTTCGCGCGCGTTCGCCGCGCGGTTCACGAAGAACGCGCCCGTGGCGATCAATGCGATCAGCGCGAGCAGGTAAAGAGATCGTTTCTTGGTCATGGCTTGTCCTTTCGTTGATTCGTGCGGTGAGACGCCGCTGATGAAAACGGCGGGCCGTAGCCCATCGCAGATGAAAACGGCGGGCCGTAGCCCGCCGTGGGTGCTTACTGCATGAATCGGGCTACTGGCGCTGGCGCTTGTCTTTCCGCTCAGCCTTGAGCGCGTCGTACTGCGCGCGCTGATCGGCGGTGAGGATCGACAGGAACTGCTGGCGCTGCGTGTCGCGCAGCGACTTCATCTGCGCTTTCGCAGCGTCGACGGACGCCTGCAGCGACTGCACCTTCGCGGTGTCGTTGGCCTTCTTGGCCTCGCGATACGCCTTGAACGTTTCGCGCGACTGTTCGAAGAACGTCGCGTTCTGCTGCTTGAACGCCTGACGCTGTGCTTCGAGCGTAGCCTTCTGCGCGTCGGTGAGGTTGAGCTTGGCCGCGAGACGCTCGCCCGCGAACTGACCATGCTTGCCGTGGCGTCCGCCACGCTTCCCACCTTCATGCGGTGCGGCGAACGCGAGCGTGCTGCTCAACGCGACGACTGCCGCTGCGGTGCTGATCCATTTCACTTTGTTTTTCATCTGGCTTGTCTCCCTTACGCCGAGTAAGACAATCCAGCGGGGACCGGCGTTTCCGTTCACACACGAGCTGCACGCCCCTGTCATGAACTGCACTTTCCTTGCATCATGACGAGCTGATGAGTCGTTTCAGCAGCCGTGAGCTCGCACTGATCTTTCTCTTCTGGACTGCGCTGGCGACGCTCTCCTCCATCAACTGGCTCGTCGATCCGCGCGGCCCCGGCATCCGCCTTGGTCGCACAGGACCGATCGCCATGACCTTCGTGGAGGCCTTCACGTGGGCCGTGCTGACGCCGCTCATCTTCTGGATCGTCACGCGCATGCCGAGCAGCGGCTCGCTCTGGATTCGCGTCCCCGTGCTGATCCTCATCGGCGTCGCAGTCGCGATCGGCGTCTACGTGTTCCTCGATTTCGTGCGCACGCTCGTGTTCGAAACGCCGACGCGACGCGGCGGCGCTCCCGTCTTCGCGCCGATGCGCGGCATCGCGCGATTCCGCTTCGCGAATCACCTGCTCGTCTACAGCGGCGTGCTCGTCGCGGGATACGCGCGTCTCTTCTTTCTGCGCGATCGCGAACGGCAGACCGAAGCGGTCGAGTTGCGCGCACAACTCTCCGACGCGCGACTGTCCGCGCTGCGCATGCAGCTCAATCCGCATTTTCTGTTCAACACGCTGCACGCGATCTCCGCGCTCGTCGAGCGCGATCCGAGCGGCGTGCGCAAAGTCATCGCGCGACTGAGCGAGTTGTTGCGACACACGATCGACAGTAAAGCCGCGGACATGGTGCCGCTGCGCGACGAGCTCGCGTTTCTGCGCCGCTACATCGAGATCATGGAGATCCGCTTCCAGGGACGTCTCCGCGTCACGATGAACGTCGCCGACGACACGCTCGGCGCACTCGTTCCGAATCTCATCCTTCAGCCGATCGTCGAGAACGCGCTCGAACACGGCGCGTCGCGCGCTCTTGGCGAAGGGCAGCTCACGATCGAAGCGCATCGCGACGCCGCGCGGCTCGTGATGACGGTGTGCGACAACGGACCGGGCCTCGGCGAGAACCCGGAGACGGGCGTCGGCGTCGCGAACACGCGCGCGCGTCTCGCGCAACTTTATGGAGACGCGGGCACGCTCACACTCGCACCCGGTCCCAACGCCGGCGTGCTCGCGACGATCACGCTGCCGCTGCGCGAGGAACGCAATGCCTGACATCCGCGTGGTCGTCATCGACGACGAATTGCTCGCGCGTCAGCGCATCGAAGACTTGCTTGCGAAAGAAGAACACGTCGCGCTCACGGGCATCGCGACGAACGGCAACGAAGCCGTCGAGGTGATTCAGGATCTGAATCCCGATCTGGTGTTCCTCGACGTGCAGATGCCCGGACTCACGGGACTGCAAGTCGCTGAACAACTCGGCGATGCGATGCCGGTGACGATCTTCGTGACCGCGTACGATCAGTTCGCGATTCAGGCGTTCGAAGTCGCGGCGACGGACTATCTCGTCAAGCCATTCGACGATGAACGATTCGCGCAGGCGCTCAAGCGCGCGCGGCTCGCGATCGAAGCGCGCAAACTCGCGAGGCCGGCGTCGCAATATCTCGAGCGCATCCCGGTCGAGTCGCGCGGACAAGTGCGCGTCGTGCACGTGTCGCGCATCGACTACATCACCGCGAGCGGTCCGTACGCGGAGCTGCACGTCGGCGATCGCGTATTCGCGGTGCGCGAGCGGATGCAGGCGCTCGAAGAGCAACTCGATCCCGCGCACTTCATGCGCGTGCATCGCTCGGCGATCGTGCAACTCAATCGCGTCGACGCGTTGCTGCGCGGCGCGGGCGGCGATTACGCGGTGCGATTGAAGAACGGGACGGAGTTGAGCGTGAGCCGCAATAAGAGAGATGAGTTAGAGGCGCGTTTGTAAGCGACCGGTTACAGACTTCGCGTTTCGACATTCATGGCCTCCCGGTTGCGATGAGTGGCGATCAGCAGTGATCGTCCAAACGGAGGAAACCATGAAATTCTCGAAGAAAAACGCAGGAATCGTCGCAACTTCAATGCTTGCCGCCTCGCTGTTCTCGCTGTCCGCATTCGCGGATCAGCGTCCTCAGAGCGAGACATGGCGCAACAACAACGACCGCTACGAGCGACGAGATGATCGCAATGATCGCTACGAACGGAACGACCGCCGCAATCGCACCGCATCGATCGCGGGACGCGTGGAGCGCATCGACACGCGCCGCGACGTGATCGTGCTGCGCGAGGCGCGCAGCGGCCGCGCCATCCTCATCGACATGGATCGTGTCGACAATCGCAGCCGCCGCGCGGATCTCAACGATCTTCGCCGCGGTGACTTCGTTCGCCTGACCGGCGAATGGGATCGCGACGGCTTCGAGGCGTATCGCATCGACGACATCTCGCGCAATCGCGGCCGCCGCTACTAATCACACGCAGTCCTGACGCAACGACAGAGCCTCGGCGCCTACACGGTGTCCGAGGCTTTGCGCGTCATGGAGAGGCGCTCGGGCGGCAGCGGGACGAACTCTATCTCATCGCCGACCACCACTGGGAAGCGTCGCTCGATCCACTCCGTCTTCGCCTGCTCGATGCGATCGCGCGAGCTCGAGACGAAGTTCCAGTAGATGTGCCGCTTCTCCGGAAATCCCGTTCCCCCGATCAGCATGACGTGCGTATCGACGTCCGCGCGCAACGACGGACGCTCGTCGTCGAACACGTGCAGCATGCGCGCGGCGAGGTCGCCGAGGTTTCCTTCGACGATGTACACGCCGACCTCCGGATGTTCGCCAGGCCACGGCAGCGACGCGCCCGCGGGCACGTGGAGTTCGGCGTACACGAGCGGTGACAGAGCGGGCACCGGAGAGGTCATTCCGTATCCCGTTCCCGCGAGCAGTCGCACGCGTACGCCATCGATCGTTGACATCGGCAGCGCGTCGCCTTCGAAGTGATCGAACATCGGCGCGTGCTCTTCTGCGTCGACGGGCAACGCGACCCACAACTGCAATCCGTGCAGACGACCGCCGCGTTCGCGAATCGCGTCGGGCGTGCGTTCCGAATGCGCGATGCCGCGGCCGGCGGTCATCCAGTTGATCTCGCCGGGACGGATGACCTGCGTGCAGCCGAGGGAGTCGCGATGCACGATCTCGCCTTCGAAGAGATACGTGACGGTTGCGAGTCCGATGTGCGGATGCGGGCGCACGTCCATCGCGAGGCCGGGGCCGAGGTCGGTGGGACCCATGACGTCGAAGAAGATGAACGGACCGACCATGCGACGTCGCACCCACGGCAGCAGTCGTCCGACGGTCAGTCCATCGAGCTCGAGTGCAGCGGGGCGCGGTTCAATCGTGAGCATCGCCGAAGGATAGCTTGTGACATGATCGACGCGTATGAGTGACACGCCGAAACGAGGACGTGGTCGTCCGCGGCGTGCGGGCGCCGACGAAGAGATTCTCACCACCGCGCTGGACATGCTGCGCGCGACCGGCTTTCACAACCTGACCGTCGACGCGATCGCGGAACGCACGGGAATCGCGAAGACGACGATCTATCGACGCTGGCCGTCGAAAGGTGCGCTCGTCGCCGCCGCCGTCGCGCCGCTCGCGACCCCTGCCGATGGCGAAGACATCGCGCGAGGCACGGAAGAGTTGTTGCGCATGCTCGGCGAGCCGGATGGCGAGATCGTCGAAGTGCTGCGTGCTTTGCTCACGCCGCGCCTGCACGCCCTCGGCGACGACGACAGCGCGCATCGCACGATCGGCGCGCTGCTCTCGCGGTACATGTTGTTGGTTGATCGTTGATGGTTGATGGTTGATGGGAAAAGAAGCCCGCCGGCGCAGTTCGGCTCCTATCAACCATCAACCATCAACAACTACCACTCACTCTTCGTTGAGCAAGAGCACGATCTCGAGCAGTCGCATGTCCGCGGTCACGCCTGGTGCGACGCGATACTTGCCTTCGTGCTGCTCGACGGAGCGCAGGCGTTCGAGATCGTTGCGGCTGATGCCGTTGTCCTTTGCGAACTGCAACCACTCCGCGGGAACTTTGCCTTCGAGCTCCGCTTCGGGCAGCAACGCCTCGCCTGCACAGTTGATGTGCTCGCAGCCGAACTGCTCCGCGCATTCGGGACACGGCGGCGGATCGTCGAAGTCCGCCAGTTCACTCGCGGTGAGCACGCGCATCACGCCGCCGCGCTTCTCGCGGACGTAGTTGAGGCCACTGTTGCTCTTCGAGAGCAGGTCGAACCGGTCGGTCATGAAGCCGGTATCGTATCGCGCCACGCCCGAATCACGTATCGCTCGCGCCCTCCCGGCACGATCGCATCGAACGGCCAGCACGTGATGAGCGTCAGCGCCGGCTCCGTCGTGCGCGCCGCGACGAACATGTCGTCGCTGTCCATCACGCGCTGTTCGCGGATGCGATACATCGTCCACTTCCCGTCGCGACCCTGCACGCGAATCACGTCGCCGTTGCGGATGTCGCGCAGCACGGTGAAGTGCGTGTCGCGGTGCGCGCTGATCACGCAGTTGCCCTCGTCGCCAGGCAGTGCCGACTGTTCGAGATGCGCGGGGGCGAACGCGAGCGCGCGTCCGTTCGCCCCCTCCAGCACGATGAAGTCACTGCCCGTGCGATCGATGCGCATGCGCGCGATCGGCGTCGTGTCCGCCCACGGCCACGGCTTCGCGTTCGCGTCGCCGCTGAGCGAGCGCTCCCACGCGCGACGCAACAACACTTGCGACAACTCAGCCTTCGCCGGGATCCACATCCCATGCGCGACCGCACCGAGTCCGATCAACGCCAGGGCAATCGTCAGCACGCGTTTCATTACAGCCTCCGGATTACGATCGCGGCGAGGAGCAACAGCAGTCCGATCAGCATCGAAAGCGTCGACGCCGTGCCGGTCTGCGGCAGCGCGCCGTCCATTCCGCCCCAACCCGCCGGCAAATTGAGCGGCACGAGCTCCGACTTGCAGCTCTGCGCATCGATGCCGGTCGGCGTCGTGTCGACGGCGACGAGGCTCGTGTACTCGGTGACGAGATGATGTTCGACTCCGAGCTTCACGATGTCGGCTTTGACGACGTTGCGATCGGTGCCCGTGAACAGGCGATCGCGCACCGCGTCGATCTTCTGCTGCGCCCACAACTTCGCGATACCGCTCTGCGTTTCATCGACGGGCGCGTCGAGCGGCGAGTTCCAGTTCGTCGCGACGACGCGGCCGATGGACTTCGTCGCAGCGGCCGGCGTCTTCACCGTCACGACGAGCGGCTCGCCTGCATACAGGTCGGGCAACTTCTCCGGCCAGACTTCCGCGTTCGCTTCGGTCTGCAGCGAGAGGTTCGACAGCACCGGCGATTCGAGTTTCGCGAAGAGCGAAGTCATCTTCGACTCGACCTCGGCGATGTTGCCGATGCTCGTGAACGTGCCGCGTCCGACGCGCGCGGCGTTGCGCATGAAGTAACTGTTCGGCGCCGCGCCGATGCCGATCGTGAAGAGTCGCGAGTCGCCGAGGTGCTGGCGGATGTATTCGAAGACCTCGTTTTCGTTGCTGACCTGGCCGTCCGTGATGAAGATGACCTGCCGGATCTCCCCGTCTTTCGCAGGCGTGTCGAACGCGAGCTGCACCGCGCTCATCATCTCCGTGCCGCCCGTCGATTCGAGCGACTGCACCCACGCCAGCGCTTCCTTCACCGTGTCGCGATCCGCGATGCGACTCTCGTTGAAGATGCGGCGCGCGGACGAGCTGAATTCAATGATGTTGAACCGATCGCTCGAACGCAGATGCGCGACCGCCGTGAGCAACGCCTGCTTCGCCTGCACGAGCGACGGACCTTCCATCGAGCCCGACGTGTCGAGGATGAAGATCGTCTCGCGCGGCAACACGGCAGCGGGCTTCGCCGCGACGTCGGGCGGGAAGAGCATCAACAGCGTGTAGCGCTGATCGCCCGCGACTTCGCTGAATGACGCGCGTTGCGGCATCGTGCCGAGTCGCGGCGTCCAGACGAGCTCGAAGTCGCGATCGGATGCGATCCGCACGTCGCGCGGCTTGAGCTGCACGCGCGAGCCGGACACCGGCGTCGTGTCGAGCTGGTGCGTCGGACTGAGCACCGTGCCGAGGGGAATGCCGCCGTCGAGATCGATGGTGAGCTCGACCGGATTGCGATCCGGTTTCGTGGCGGCGAAACGCATCTGCGGCATCGGCACGGACGAATCGCTGCGCGGCGTGTAGCGCGGTCCGATCGCGAGCGGGAGTCGCAGCGAGAAGTGTCCGGCGTCGAAGCGCACGATCTCCTGAAACTCGATCTCGATGTCGACGCCTTCACCCGGCGCGATGCTCGCGACCGAAACGGTGAAGAGATTCGGACGATGCTGTTCGAGCAGCGACGCGCGTTTCCCTTCGCTCTTCGCCTGTTCGTACACCGCGGCGGCTTCGGCTTTCTCTTTGATCTCGCCGTCGATCGTCCGCTCGCCGATCTTCATCCGCATCGCGTCGACCGCCGCGCCCTCGGACAGCGGGAACACATAGACCGCTTCGACGCAGTTCCGGCTCGTGTTCTCGAAGTGCTGCTTGACCACGCCGCGCGCCACGACGCCGCGAATCGTGAGCGCGATGTTGGTGTGCACCGTCGGCGCTTCAATGAAGAGTCCCGGCTGACTCGTTTTCACCAGCAGCGCCGGATGCTGCATGGAGTTGATCGTGACGGGCTCCTGAGCCCCGAGGAGTGTGGCAAACGCAAGAATCAAAGCCAGAACCAACGCGCGCATCGTTCCTCCGTGAATCGATGCTTCATTAGGCGTTCGCGTTCCGGCGCGCGCGCGTTCGCTTCATGGAATTTGCGGGCAGAAATTGTGGCGAAATCCAACAGCGAGCCGTCTGGTAGCATCGCGTCCGCAATGACCACTCGCACCATCGCAATCACTCCAGACCTTTCGTTCGGCGGCGACGCGGCCCCGATGTTCATCGCCGGGCCATGCGTGATCGAGTCGCTCGATCACGTGCTGAAGATGGCGCGCACGCTTCTGCAGATCAAAGAAGAGATGAAGATCAATCTCGTCTTCAAATCGTCGTTCGACAAAGCGAACCGCTCGTCGATCGAATCGTTCCGCGGACCGGGACTCGAGAAAGGGATGGAGATCCTCAAAGCCGTGAAGGAAGAGACCGGCCTGCCCGTGCTTTCCGACATTCACGAGCCGTGGCAGGCCGAGCCGGCCGCCGCGGTGCTGGACATCCTGCAGATCCCGGCGTTTCTGTGCAGACAGACTGACCTCATCGCGGCGGCGGCGCGCACCGGCAAAGCCGTCGGCGTCAAGAAGGGCCAGTTCCTCTCGCCCGAAGAAACGAAGAACATCCTCGACAAAGGTGCCGAAGTGGGGAACGAGAAGATCTTCCTGACCGAGCGCGGCAGCTCGTTCGGATATCAGAACCTCGTCGTCGACATGCGCTCGTTCCCGATCATGCGCGCGATGGGCTCGCCCGTCGTCTACGACATCACGCATTCGATGCAGAAGCCG
>DASVNL010000387.1:0-4672 GCA_036383875.1 Thermoanaerobaculia bacterium | reverse complement strand
GCAGCGGCGAACAGTGCAGGACTGAAACGCACCGCGCGCCGGCACATCGACGTGGCGCAACGCGCCTTGCGTTCGAGAACCACCGACCGCGAACATTTGCGAGCCGAGTTGGTGATCGCCGCGGTCTGGTTCGAGGGCATGACCAAGCCCGAGACGAGTTGGTTCGACCGCCTTCTTCAATCGGAACGAGACCGCCACGGTGAAGGCGGACCGCAGGGTCTGCGCAATTTGTCGAATCCCTCCGTTCGTCAATTCTTTCTCACGCAACCATTCGACACGTATCGTCTTCTGGCGGCCGAGCAGGATCGGAACGGACAAGCGCTCGCAGCGATGCGATCCCTGGAGCGCTATCGTCTTCAGCATCGAGCGGCCAGTGGTTCGTGGCTCGACTCCGAACTTTGGTACCGCGACATTCCGGCCGACACGGTCTTGATCAGCTACGGCGCGTTCGACGACCAACTCGTCATCTATGCGGCAAGTGTGAACGGCGTCGAACGGGCAACCGTCGCGTTGTCTCCACGCGATGTCGAGAAACGTGCGGTGTCGTTCAGCCAGGCACTGCGGACACGCGACGTTCGCGCTGCACGGGTCACCGGTGGCGTTCTGTATCGCGCCCTCATTGGTCCTGTCGCGAACGTCATCGCAAAGGCATCCTCGATCGTTGTCGTTCCGGATCCATCAATGCCCCAGATCTCGTTCTCGGCGTTGCTGCAGCCCAGCAGCCGCTATCTCGCTCAGGATCATGCTGTCGCGGTCGTGTCGGACATCGCGTCGTACATGGAGTCGCTTCGCACGGAACGGACGACAGCACGAGCAGTGCTCGCTGTCGGGAATCCGGTCCTGAGCAACGATTTGAAATCGCTCGGCTCCTTGACCGCGGCGGAGACAGAAGCGCAGGAAATCGCGGCGATGTATCCATCACACGCCGTGCTCGTTCGCGGTGACGCAACGAAGCAACGCGTGATGAGTGCGCTGGCCTATTGCGACGTCGCGCATTTCGGGGCGCATGCCGTCGTCGCGCTCAATGACGTCGCACCGCCACACTTGCTGTTATCCGAGTCGGGCGAGGACGACGGACGGCTATCAGCATCCGAGATCGCCGAGCGCCGCCTGGACGGACTTCGGATGGTGGTGCTGGCCGCTTGCAGTACGGCTGTAACCACGCCGCGTGGTCCGGAAACGCGAAGCCTCGTCGATGCTTTTCTGACCGCGGGCGCGGGAAGCGTGGTCGGGGCGTTGTGGGAGATCGACGATGCAATCACCCGCGAGATGTCGCTCGAAATCCATCGCGCGCTTCGCAGCGGCGCGACCCCGGCAGCCGCATTGCGCGCTGCTCAACTACGGATGATCGAGTCGAGACCTCCGTCCGATTGGGCGGCGCTTCAGCTCTATGGATCGGGATTGTAAGAACGGGGAAGGGTTGGTAGAAAAGAAGTGGTGCCCAGGGACGGAATCGAACCGCCGACACGAGGATTTTCAGTCCTCTGCTCTACCAACTGAGCTACCTGGGCAACTGGGACAACCGTAAGGCGGCGCGGAAGATACCACAGAAGATCCGCGGCGCAAGTGGGGTCGATAACCTCCGTTTTTGAGCCCGGCATTCCCTTCCGTTCGCTTGACTCCCACCCTCAGGGGCGTACACTCCGTCCGCCGCAATTGAAGTGGCGGCCTTGCCGCCTAATCCTCGGCGCCGAGGAACGGGGGAACCAACATAAAGACGGCTTGCCACCGTCCGGGGTGAATCCAGCCAGAAGCTGGTAGGGCTTCCAGCCCGAATCCGACAGCTAACCTCGTAGGCAGCCGGAAGGCTCGGCCAGACAAACGCCGCGAAGACCTCGCGGCGTTTGTTGTTTTTGTGCGAGCATCCCCAAAAAAAGGAGACATCAGTGCGCAGATTGATTCTGACGTTTGCCCTTGTCCTGCTCGCCGCGACCTCCATGATGGCCCAGGCCTATCGTGGCGCCGGACGCCTCACCGGCGTCGTGACCGATCCGGACGGCAAGCCGATCGCGGGTGCGAAGGTGACACTCTTCTCGGTGAAGGCGCAGGCCGGACCGCCCGCCGTCACCACCGACAAGAACGGCAAGTGGGCCATCCTCGGGCTGACCAGCGGCCAGTGGCACATCGACATCGAGGCCGCCGGCTTCGAGTCGACCAAAGGCTCCGTCGACATCAGCGAGCTCCAGCGCATCCCGCCGGTCAAGACCACGATGGCGAAAGCCGTCGTCGAGATCCCGGCGTCCGAGATGCCGATCGCGAAGCCCGGACTCTCGCAGGAAGCCGTCGACGCGGTGAACGCCGCGCAGGCGCTCGTCGACGAAGCCGAGGGCCGCGCGACGCCCGCCGAGCCGCTCACCGAAGAGCGCAAGAAGAAACTCCACGCGGACGCGGCGATGAACCTCGAGAAGGCGCTGCCGCTCATCCCCGATGACGCGGAGAACGCGAAGACGCGCACGCAGATCCGCCAGCTCCTCGCGCAGTCGTACTACAAGACCGGCGAGATCAAGAAGTCGATCGACTTGCTCAAGAGCGTCGTCGCTGCGACGCCGGAGAACGTCGGCGTGCAGTTGCTCCTCGCGAACCTCCTTCTCGAAGACGGACGTCTCGAAGAAGGCCGCGCGGCGCTGGCCGCGGTGCCCGAAAGCGCGATGAGCGATCCGACGGCGTTCATCAACGTCGGCATCCTCTTCATGAACAAAGGCCAGCAGGCCGACGCGTACGGCTACTTCGACAAGGCCGTGACGATGGATCCGAATCGCGGCGAGTCGTATTACTACCGCGGACTCGCGTCGCTGCAGCAGCAGAAGCTGAAGGAAGCAAAGGCGGACTTCGAGAAAGTCGTCGCGCTTTCGCCGGACAGCAGCGAGGCCGCTGAAGCGAAGGAACTGCTGAAGCAGTTCAAATGAAGAAACGGACGCTCGCGGTCGTCGCCGCGCTGATCGCCGTGATTCTCGGCGCGCTGGTCGCGTTCAACGTCCTGCGTGGACGCGACGCGGCCGCGCCGAGGGTCAGCGGCGGTGCGGCGCCGCGCAGCATCATCCTCATCACCGTCGACACGCTTCGCGCCGACGCCACCGGCTTCGGCGGCAACACGCGCGTCAAGACGCCGTTCCTCGATTCACTCGCGGCGGATGGCGTGATCTTCACCAACGCGCACGCGCACAACACCGTGACGCTGCCGTCGCACGCGAACATCCTCACGGGACTCCTGCCGTATCAGCACGGCATTCGCGACAACGCCGGCTTCGAGCTCGATGCGCAACATCCGACCGTCGCGAAGTTCCTCAAGCAGAACGGCTACGCGACCGGCGCGTTCATCGGCGCGTTCCCGCTCGACGCGCGCTTCGGCCTCGGCCGCGACTTCGACGTGTATGACGACAAGTATCGCGAAGCCTCGCGTCCGCGCGACTTCGTCGTCGACGAGCGCGCGGCAAACGAAGTGCTCGCGCCTGCGACGCAGTGGTGGAACGCGACCGCATCGCAGAAGAAGTTTCTCTGGGTGCATCTCTACGATCCGCACGCGCCATACGCGCCACCCGCGACCTTCGCGCAGGAGTACCGCGACGATCCGTACCTCGGCGAAGTGTCGTACGTCGACACGCAACTGCGCGCGTTCCTCGAGCCGATCCTTCAAGCCGATCCCGAAGCGTTGATCGTTTTTACGGCCGATCATGGCGAAGCGCGTGGCGATCATGGCGAGCTGACGCACGGACTGTTCGCGTACGAGTCGACGCTCAAAGTTCCGCTCTTCGTCTACGCGAAGAACCGCATCGAGAAGGGGAGACAGGACCGCGCGGTGCGGCACATCGACATCGTGCCGACGATCCTGCAGCTCGCGAACATCGCAAAGCCGCAAGAGCTCCTCGGCCACTCACTCTTCGACGCGCGCGGCGACGAGGACACGTACTTTGAAGCGCTCAGCGCGATGCTCAATCGCGGCTGGGCTCCGCTCGTCGGCATGATCCACGGTGCGAACAAATACATCGACCTGCCCATCGCCGAGCTGTACGACCTGAAGAACGATCCGGCGGAGAAAACCAATCTCGCCGAAAGCGATCGCCGCAATCTCTTCGCGATTCGCAAGCTCCTCGCGAGTGCCGCGCCTGGCGCGAAGCAAACGAAGGAGCGCAGCGTTTCGAATGAAGATCAGTCGCGCCTGTTGTCGCTTGGCTACATCTCCGGCAGCAACGCGGTGAAGGCGAGCTACACGATCGACGACGATCCGAAGAAGCTCGTCGATCTCGATAACGACCTGCATCGCGTCGTCGAGCTGTATCAGGCGGGCAAGATCGCCGAGGCGGTTGCGCTTGCGCAGCGCGTGACGAAGAAGCGGCCGGGGATGCCGTCGGCGACCGAGATGCTCAGCTTTCTCTTGCAGGAGAGCGAGCGGCCTGCCGACGCGATCGAGACGTTGCGCGGAGCGATCGCGACGGGCACTGCGACCGAGCAGATGCGCACGCGACTCGGACTCACGCTCAGTGAGACCGGTCGCGCGAAGGAAGCAGTCGAGGTCCTCGCACCGCTTGCGACGGAGGACGCGGATCCTGACGTGCTCAATGCGTACGGCATCGCGCTCGCGGATTCCGGACGCACGGGCGAGGCGCTCGATCAGTTTCGCCGCGTGCTCAAGAAAGACGCGACGAATGCGAAGGCGTATCAGAACTACGGCATC
>DASVNL010000386.1:0-25394 GCA_036383875.1 Thermoanaerobaculia bacterium | reverse complement strand
CTGCCTCTTCCTCGGCGCCGGCTCCGTCATTCACGGCTGCGGCGGCGAGCAGGACATGCGCAAGATGGGCGGCCTGCGCAAATACATGCCGCGCACGCACCTGACCATGCTGATCGCGACCATCGCGATCGCGGGCATCCCTCCGCTGGCCGGCTTCTTCTCGAAAGACGAAATCCTCGCGAGCGCATTCGGATATTCGACGCTCATCTGGATCGTGGGCGCGATCGCCGCGGGCTTCACCGCGTTCTACATGTTCCGCCTCTACTTCATGACCTTCCACGGCACCTACCGCGGCGGACATGCTGAGGCCGCGGCACATGGCGATGCGCATGGTCATGATGCGCACGGCGACGACGCGCACGGTCACGGTCATGACGATGCGCACGGCGCGCACGGACACGATCCGCACGAGTCGCCGTGGAGCATGACGGGCGTCCTCGCGGTACTCGCCGGACTGTCATTCATCGGTGGTTGGATCGGATTGCCCGGCGTCCTCGGCGGCGCGCATCCGACCTGGTTCCAACAGTGGCTCGCGCCGGTGCTGTTGCCGATCGAAGGTCACGCATTTCATTTCCACACCGCCAGCCACGCCACGGAATACATCCTGATGGCGATTTCGGTGGCCATCGCGGCGTTCGGGATTTTCCTCGCGTACCGCTTCTACAAGGCCGACCCGCTGTGGTCGACGCCGAAGCGTCTGGCGACGAATTTCGCGTTCGTGCATCGCGTGCTCGAGAACAAGTATTACGTGGACGAGCTCTATGCGAAGACGGCCATTGCGGGAACTCTCGCATTGAGCCGCATTCTCTGGTGGTTCGACATGTGGATCGTGGACGGGATCGTCAATGGCGTTCGCCACGCCACCGTCGTCGTGTTCGGACATGGATCGAATCTGGTCGACAAATATCTGGTGGATGGCGCCGTCAACGGTGTGGCAGCAGGTGCGAAGGGCGGATCGATGATGCTCCGCCGCATGCAGAGCGGTCTTGTACAGAACTACGCATTGATCATGGGCGGCGGCATTGTCCTGATCGCGCTCGTGTACCTGTTCATGAAGCCGTAGGTACGAGGAGAGTCGAGTCGAATGGGCATTCTCAACATCATCACCTACATCCCGCTGATCGGCGCGCTGGTGATCCTGTTCTTCGTGAACAAGAACAACGGCCGCGCGATCCGCGTCGTCGCTACGGCCACGGCCGTGGTCGACTTCCTGGTCTCATTGTGGCTCTGGCCCAACTTCGATCGCGCTGGCACAGGCGCGAAGATGTGGCAGTTCCGCGAGACCTACGAATGGATCCCGTCTCTCGGCGTCAAATACGATTTCGGCATCGACGGAATCGCGATGCTTCTGATCCTCTTGACCACGTTCATGGGGATCATCGCGATCGTCTCCTCCTACAGCGCGATTCATCACAGAGAGAAGGAGTACTACACGCTCCTGCTCATGCTGCAGACCGGCATGATCGGCACCTTCTGCGCGCTCGACTTCTTCCTCTTCTATGTCTTCTGGGAAATCATGCTCGTGCCGATGTACTTCATCATCGGCATCTGGGGCGGTGCGCGGAAACTCTACGCGGCCATCAAGTTCTTCCTCTACACGCTCGCCGGTTCCGTGCTGATGCTGTTGTCGATTCTGGCGCTGTACTTCGTCAATGACGGCGGCATCCCATTCCTCAATGTGGCCGGATTGGGCAACGAGGGAACGTTCAGCGTCCTGAAGTTCCACGAGATCGGACATCTCATCCCGCCGAGCCTCCAGTTCTGGATCTTCCTCGGCTTCTTCTTCGGCTTTGCCATCAAAGTCCCGATGTTCCCGTTCCACACCTGGCTGCCCGACGCACACGTCGAGGCGCCGACCGCGGGCTCGATCATCCTGGCCGCCGTGCTCCTCAAGATGGGCACGTACGGCTTCGTGCGATTCGCACTGCCGATCCTGCCTGACGCCACGAAAGAGCTCCTCATCCCGATCGCTGTGCTATCGGTGATCGGCATCATTTACGGCGCGCTCGTGTCCCTCGTGCAGAAGGACATGAAAAAGCTCGTCGCGTATTCATCCGTCTCGCACCTTGGGTTCGTCATGCTCGGCATGTTCGCGCTCAACCCGATGGGCATCCGCGGCTCGGTCATTCAGATGATCAACCACGGCATCTCGACCGGCGCACTCTTCCTTCTGGTCGGCATGGTTTACGAGCGCCGCCACACGAGGATGATTGCGGATTACGGCGGGCTCGCGAAGCAGATGCCGATGTACGCGGCGCTGTTCCTCATCGCGGCACTGTCCTCGATGGGTCTTCCCGCGCTCAATGGGTTCATCGGCGAGTTCATGATTCTCCTCGGCGCCGCGAACTCCATGGCGTACGGCACGATCGCATTCGCGGTCCTGGCCGCAATCGGCATCGTGCTTGGCGCGGCATATCTCTTGTGGCTTTATCAGCGCGTCTTCTGGGGACCGCTCGACAATCCGGAAAACGCGAAGATCCCCGACGTCAATCGTCGCGAGCTCGGCCTCATGGTCGCGCTCATTGCGCTGATGGTCTGGCTCGGCATTTATCCGAAACCGTTCCTCGACGTGCTGGACAAGCCGGTCGACTATGTCGTGCAGAAAGTCCAGCCCGGATATTTCGACAAGAAGCCGCTGATCCATCCGGCGTCGCCCGCGGCGCCCACTGAAGATCACCACGAGGTAGCCGCGAAATGACCTGGAGCGACACGCTCTTTCTCCTGCCGGAGATTCTGCTGTCCATTGGCGCGTGCCTGCTCCTCATCGCGCCGGTCATCGGCATGCGCCGCAGCGAATCATCGGCCGCGAAATGGGCGATGCTGGCGTTGCTCGCACTGACCGCGATCGCGGTCGTCGTTTCGTCGAATATCGTCTCCAGTCCCAACGTGACGCAGACGAGCGGGTTCGGATCGATGTTCGCGCTCGACGCGTTCTCGATCTTCTTCAAGCTGCTGTTCATCGTCACGATCGCCGGCGTCACATTCCTCTCCGACGATTTCCTGCGCGGTACGCGCTATTCGCCCTGGGAGTATTACTCGCTCATGGCGTTCGCGCTCTGCGGCATGTTGTTCATGGCCTCGGGCATTCACCTCGCGACGATCTACGTCGGCCTCGAGTTGATGTCGCTGTCGAGCTACATCCTGGCGGGATATTTCAAGAACGAGCAGAAGAGCACCGAGGCGGCGATGAAGTATTTCGTCCTCGGGGCGGTCAGTTCGGCGATTTTGCTTTATGGCATTTCGCTGATTTTCGGCGTGACCGGCTCGCTGAACCTGCTCGATATTTCGGACGCATTGGAAAAGCAGGTCACGAACGATGCGTTGATGTTCGGGATCATGCTGCTGGCCGCGGGACTTTGCTTCAAGATCGCCGCCGCGCCGTTCCACGTCTGGACGCCTGACGTTTATGAGGGCGCGCCGACACCCATTACAGCATTCCTGTCGACCGCGTCGAAAGCCGCGGCGTTCGCGATTTTCGTGCGCATCTTCTATGTCGGCATGCACCACTTCAAGCTCGACTGGCAGTATGTGCTCGGCATCATCGCCGCGCTGTCGATGATCATCGGCAACCTCGCTGCAATCACGCAGGACAACATCAAGCGGATGCTCGCGTACTCGTCGATCGGCCACGCGGGCTACGTGCTCCTCGGCATCATCGCCGTGAGCGAGATGGGACTGCGGGGCGTACTGGTTTACTCCGTCGTGTACGTCGCGGCGACGCTCGGCATCTGGGCGACTGTGTTGTTGATGGAGCGTCACGCGTATGCGGGTGAGCGCGTCGAGGATTTCGAAGGACTGCACAAGCGCGCGCCATGGCTCGCCTTCGCGATGATCGTTTTCCTCCTGTCCCTCGGCGGCATTCCGCCGACGGCGGGCTTCATCGGCAAGTACTTCCTCTTCTACGCGGCCGTCGGCGCTGGTTTCGGCTGGCTCGCGATCATCGCCGTGCTGATGTCGGCGGTCTCGATGTTCTTCTACTTCCGGATCGTCATGGCGATGTATCTGAAAGAGGGAAGAGACGACGCGCAGGTCGTCGTCAGCACGTCGCTGAAGATGGTCGTGCTGGCGTGTGCCGTGGTGACGCTGTTTTTCGGTATCCTCCCGTCGTCACTGATTCAGCAGGCGACGAGCTCCGGAGCGGGGGTCGCAGCCCGCGCCACGGTGCTCAAGAATGCTGCCCGATAAGCCGCCCGAAGAACCCCGGCACGAGAAGCGCCGCGAAGCGCGTCAGTTGCTCGAGGCATCCGCGCTCGCGTGGATGTTTCCGATCGCCATCGGCCTCGGCGCGCTGTGGGGCTGGGGCATGGACAAGTGGTTCGGCACCTGGCCCTGGTTGACGGCGATCTTCACGGGATTCGGGGTGATCGCGGCGTTCATCAACCTCTTTCGAATCGGCATGCAGGAATGACCGAGGAGCCGTCGTGGTACGACCGGGAATCGCCGGCGGACGTCCTTCGCCGGATCAAGCGGACGGCGATTGTCGCGGCGGTCGTTTTCGCGGTTTTCTGCTCGATTTCGGGCGGATTTCAAGGCTTTCTCGGGTTGACTTGCAGTGCAGCCGTCACTATGATCAGCTTCCTTTGGTTGGAGGAGATCGTCGCTGTTCTCCTGCAACCGGCGGCACACCTGCACGCTCGGAGGCTGACGTTGCGTACCCTGGCGCGCTTCGCTCTCCTCGGTGTGGCGCTCTCGGTTACGATCATCATTGCTCGTTTCAATGCGGTAAGTGTGTTGCTGGGGTTCTCAATCATCGTGGTGGGAATCTGCGGCGAAGCTCTGTACTCCGTGTACCGTAGCTTCGCCGGTTGAGAGGTAGCTCAAGGGGTCCATGGAACACGAACATTCAATACTTTACGGACCGTTCAACGCTCTGATGAAGCCCTTGCTCGGCTTCGAGGTGCCGGATCACGTGATCATGGCCCTGCTGGTGCTGGTCATCAGCGCCATCGTGTTCCCGCTGGCGTCGCGTCAGTTCAACCGCGACAATCCGGGCGGGTTCCAGCATTTCCTCGAGGTGATCGTCTCCGGGCTGAAAGGCCTGATCGAAGACATCATCGGGCACGGCGCGTCGCAGAAGTATCTCTACATCATCGGCGGCTTCGCCTGCTTCATCTTCGTCTCGAACATCTTCGGGCTGTTCTTTTTCCTGCAGCCCCCGACCGGCAATCCGAACACGACGTTCGGCCTCGGGTTGACCGCGTTCCTGTACTACAACTGGCAGGGCATCAAGGTTCAGGGCCTCGGGCATTACCTGAAGCACTTCCTCGGACCGATGCCGCTGCTCGCGCCGCTGATGCTGCCGATCGAGTTGATCGGTCACCTCGCGCGCATCCTGTCGCTGGGCATGCGTCTCTTCGGCAATATCTTCGGCGAGCACACGGCGACCGGCATCTTCATGGGCATGCTGCCGTTCGTGCTGCCCTGGCCGATGATGGGACTCGGCATCTTCGGCGCGTTCCTGCAGACGTTCGTCTTCATCATGCTGACGATGGTGTACATCGGTGGCGCTGTCGCGGCGGAAGAACACTAGATCTCAAGAAACCTACGGGTTCGTAATTCGAAAAGGAGGAATTTCAAATGACCAAGAAGCACATCGTTCTGTTCGTGCTCCTCGCGCTGACCGCGTTCTCCGCGTTTGGCCAGGAAACAGCGGCGGCGGGCAACGGCGTTCGTTGGGGCGTCATCGGCGCAGCGTTCGTTCTCGGTATCGCAGCGGCGGCCGGTGCAATCGGCCAGTCCCGCGCGATCGTCGCGGCCTGCGAAGGCATCGCGCGTAACCCGGGTGCTGCCGGCGCGATTCGTCTCGCGATGATCATCGGTCTCGCGCTCATCGAGTCGCTCGTCATCTACGCGCTGCTGATCGCGTTCTTCGTTTACCAGCTGTAAGAACGCCTCGCATCGTCGGATTTCACGGCCCGGTGCCTCACGGCTCCGGGCCTTTTTGCGTTCAGGCAACGGATTTGCTGAGTCAGCTCTCCCGGAGGTATCTCGTGAGCTGGTTCAATCTATCCTTCATCGGCTGGTTGATCGTGATCATCGCCCTCGGGCTGGTCGCCTACAAGTACGACGTCCCGGCCTTCTGGATCGGCGTCGGCGCGCTCCTGCTACTCGGCGTCGGCATCATCACGTCCGTCAAACACTCGAAACCGCGTATCTAGGGCTTCGAAATCGCGCATTTACGCGCATATCGTGTGCTCTCGCGGCTCCCAGCCTTGCCGCTGTGCGTGCAGGGAGACAACAAAAAAGCCGGCGCTTGCGCGCCGGCTTTGGTTTTGTGCAGTGTTGATTTCTTAGTGTTCGCTGACCAGACGGCGGAGCGCGTCGATTGCGGCGCCGGCGGTGATCTGCGCGTCGAGCGTGATGTGCTGCTGCTCGCTCCAGGCGCCGTTCTTCATCACGACGTAGCGGACTGCGTCCTTGTCGGTGGTGAAAAGCGCCATGCGATCGTTGTCGCCGTAGACGCCGTCCATGCGCGTGTTCGAGGCGACGGTGAGGCGGGGAGTAGTCGAACCACCTTCGATGCGGCCGACCGGAACGCGCAGGCGGCCATTCGCTTTCGGCTTGCTCGGGCGGACGCTGACTTCGTGGAGCTTCTGGGTCTTCACGTCGCCGTAGACGACCATGACGCTGTCCTGCTTGGGCGAGGTGAAGAGGAGGGGATGACGAAGGACGTCGAGATCGAGCTGTTCTTCCGACTCGGCAGCGGCGCTGCGTGCGAGCTCGCGAAGGTCGAGCGGCGCGGGCGGCTCGGCGACGATGCCGTTGATGACCGTCAGCATTTGGTACTGCGCGAACCATTCGCCGAAGTGCGTATCCCACTCCCACCACACGGCGTGAACCGAGATGCCGGAGCGGGTTGCTTCTGATTCTTCGTCGTAGAACTTACGGGTCACGGCGATGCGGAGGTTTTCGCGAAGATCGAAGACGCGACCACCGAACTGCGTGGCTTCGCTCCAGTGGCCGTCGTTGTTGCGCGACGCGAACAGAAGCTCGCTACCGGTGAGGGATTCGCGGTGAATCCAGAAGACGAACAGCATGCCGGAGTCGGCGTCGAAGGCCATCGCGGCGTCGGTGTGCGAGCCCGCGGCGATGGTGGCCGGAATGGTTTCCTTCTTCGCGTCGGCGCCGCGACGGGACGTCAGGACGAGATGCGAGTCACTGACCGTCGTGCTGTCGGTTGCTGCGCCGACTTCCACGTCGATCGTGTACAGCGTGCCGTCCGGCGTGAGCAGTGTGTCGCCCGGATCTGCGCTCGCCAAAACGGGCAGCAGAAGCAAAGCGACGAAGAGAAGAAGCTTTCTCATAGTTTGAGGTTCACCATCGACCGGAGATCGATCGCATACAACAGATTTTTGAGGTTGCGAAACTGCGGATAGAACTTCGCCAATTCAGAGAAGTGGAAATCAGCAGCCTCGGAGTCGCCCGACTTGTGGCAGGCCTCGCCGAGGAGATAGTGAGCGTTGCGAATCTGGCGCGGATCGCGCGCGACTTCGAGTCCGCACTCGCCGTAGAAGCGCGCCTTCTCGAACTCGCCGGAGCCGACGTAGCCGTAGCAGAGATCGATGTACGCTTCTGCGCGGCCGATCGGATCGGTGAGCATCGTGAGCGCTTCATGCACGCGAGCGAGGCCTTCCTCGGTCTTGCCATCGAGCAGCAGGCAGTAGCCGAGGTTCTCGAGCGCGTAGCTGTGCGAGAGATCTTTGTCGCGGTTCTCGGCCGACTCTTCGCCGATCGCAAGCGATTCTTCGAAGCAGTTGATGGCCGTGCCGATCTGCGAGTCGAGCTCGTAGATGTTGCCAAGTTCGAGAAGGACGATGCGGCGCCACGACGGCTCGCCCGCTTCATCCGACGTGCGAAGTGCGAGCTGTCCGTAGAACAGCGCGCGCTTCAGATCGTTCTCGAGGCGGTACTTGTACTGCAGCGCATACGCCGCGAGATACACGTGGCGCAGGCTGCGGCGGCGCATGATCACGCGCGGGAGCTCCTGAACTTCGGGACCTCCGCGCTCGAGCGCGATCATCGCGTCAGCTTTGTTGATGGTGATCAGCTCGCGAGCGTCTTCATCCTCGGCGAGTGCGAGTGCCTGGTCATACAGGCCAAGCGCCTCTTCGTACTCGCCTGCGCGGACGCTGGCGAGCGCCGACAGGCGCAGCTCTTCGATTCGTTCCGTGAGTTCCATATGGCTACGCATCCGCCCCTCCACCCTCGCCACCCTCAAAGTCGTCTTCCATACTGCGCTTGAATTCGATGAAGTTCTCGACTTCTTTTTGCGCAGCAGGGCTGAGCGACCGGAACTTGTCCAGAACCGAATTGGCCCGACTGGTCTCGTCGAAGAAATCGCCGATGCTGAGATCGAAGCACTGCAGGATCTTCAGCAGCGTGTCCAGGCCGACTTTGTATTCGCCCTGTTCCATACGGGACAGGTCCGATTGATGAATCCCGATTTTCTCGGCAAGCTCCACCTGGGTCAGCTTGCGCTGCCTGCGGAGTTGCCGGATCTTGCGTCCGACGAGTTCGAGTTGTGCTGGCCTGTTCATCGCGGTTTCGTTGACTTTTATGCTATTGAACAATAAAGTCGCCGAGAATTCAATATGCGGACCGAGATTCCGCACTGTCAAGCCCGGAGGGCCCGCCCACGTACGCGACACTCCACCTCCTCCGGGAGCTCATCAAACGCGACTTTCAAGCACGCTTCACCGGTTCCGCCCTCGGCGTGACCTGGGCCGTGCTCCAGCCTCTCAGCCTCGTCGCCCTCTACTGGTTCGTCTTCACCTTCATGATTCCGGGAGGCCGCGCGGGCGGCACGGGTGACTTCTACATCTATTTTCTCATCGCCGGGCTGCTTCCGTGGCTCGGATTCAACGAGGGGCTGATGCGGTCGGCGACGTCGATCGTCGAAAACGGCTCGATCGTCCGCCGTCTCCCTCTCCGCAGCGAGTTGCTGGTCGTCGTCCCGAATGCCTCGGCGCTCATCTTCGAGTGCATCGCCCTGACGATCTTTCTGGCGGTCATCATCGCCCGAGGGATGCCCCTTCATTATTTATGGGTGCTTCCGGTGGCGCTGATCCTCCAGCTCGCGCTGCAGATCGGGATCGGCTTCATCCTCGCGGCGACTTACGTACTTTTCCGCGACCTGGCCCAGATTCTGGGCTTCTTCCTCTCCATCATCTTTTATCTCAGTCCCATCCTTTACCCGGTGGGCGGACGGTTCGAGAAGTTCTTCTTCTGGAATCCGCTGACCGCGCTGCTCGGTTTGTTTCGCAGCGCCATGCTGGCGTCTCCGTTACCTGACGCCTCGTCGATCGTCTTCTTACTGATCGTCGCGGCTGCGGGACTCGTGGCGGGCTTGCTGTTCTTTCGGCGGGCCCAGCCGACGCTGGTCGATCTCATTTAATCCATCAGGAGCAAAGAATGTCTCTTCGGAAAGTCCTCCTTTTCATCGCTGTCCTTACGCTTCCGGCGTTCATGCTCGCCGGCCAGAGCGGCACGGCAGCGAAGGCGCCGGCGACCGCGGCTACTGCCGCGAGCGCGAACGCATCACAGGAAGTAGAAGGAGGAGCGCCTCGCTACATCAAGCCCGAAACCCCGGAAGAGCGGATGGCGCGTCTCGACACCGCCGGCCAGGATCCGGGCACCAATCCCGATCCGGAGAAGATCTGGACCCGCAAGGGCCGCCAGTACAAGATCGTCCGCTTCGAGCGCCGCTGGGCGAAGTACGACGCGGAGCCGGGCTACGTCCGCCCGCTCGGCATGATCAACTTCGTCGACGAGATCTATCAGGAAAACGACAAGTACGTCTGGGTGTGGATGGAAGAAATCGCGCAGACGACCGAGGAAGAGCGCGACGTCGCTGCGACGAATGCGAAGTTCTTCGACATTCAGAAGGAAGGCATCGAGTACCTCGCGAAGATTCGCGATGACTTCGCGCCGCTCGATCCGCCGGCATCGAAGGTGACGGTGCGGTTCGAGGAAGCATCCGAGGGACTGCCGAATGGCGGTTCGTGGCGCAACTCGCTCGCCGTCGCGGACATGAACGAAGACGGCTTCATGGATCTCATCACGACCGCGCAGCGCGCGGCCGGCAGCAACGTCCCGACGATTCTCCTCGGCGACGGCAAAGGTCACTGGTCGGTCTGGAAAGACTACAAGTGGCCGTCGCCGATCAACTACGGCAGCGTCGTCGCGGCGGACTTCAACAAAGACAAGCACATGGATCTCGCGTTCGGCCTGCACCTCAGTGGTGTGGCCGTCTACTACGGTGACGGCAAAGGCAAGTTCCGCGAGGCCACGAACATTACGCGCGACTTCCCGACGCGTCGGATCGTGCTGACGGACGTCGATCGCGATGGCTGGACGGACATCGTCGCGATCAGCGAAGGTCCGATGGGCCGTGGCCGCGATCCGAAAGGCACCGGCTACACCAACCTGCGCGCGTATCTGAGCCGCAGCAAGGGCGAGTCGTGGGAGGCGAAGAACCTCGCGCCGGAGCGCTCGCTGATCTCGGGCGACTGGCTGTCGACGGGAAACCTGAACGGCGACAAGTATCCGGACTTCGTCGGCTCGAGCATCTACTTCGACAGCACGCAGACGGTCTATCTCAGCAAAGGTCCCACGCAGTACGAAGTGTTCGACGGGAAGGGGACGCTGATTCCGTTCCGCTCCTACTACCACGCCAACACGATCGGGAAGTTCAGCTCGAAGGATCGCGATGATGCGATCGTGTCGAGCTTCCGCGTGTGGCCGTCGAAGCTCGATCCGAACGTCGTGCCGCCGCCGCCTCTCGAAGAAGTCGTGGGGATCGATCGCATCACGTTCGCGGGCGGGGAGCCGAAGCGCATCCCGATCATGCGCTGGAAGCCGGATCGTTCGGTGTGGGGTCTGAACCAGGGCGACTTCAATCGCGACGGAAACCTCGACATCATCTTCACGCGTCACGAGCCGCGCGAGGCCGTGCTGCTCCTCGGCGACGGCAAGGGTGATTTCACGCGTGCGACGGTGGAAGGGCTGGTGTTGCCACCGCTGCGCAACTACGACATCAACGTCTCGGATGTGAACGGAGACGGGCGTCCGGATGTGATTCTGATGTACGAATCGGAGTCTGGATCGGGGCTGGCGAAGAAGAACGGAAGGATCCAGGTGTTCCTCAACCGGGGGACGGCTGGAGGCAAGTGAGTAGATTTTCCGTTGCAGCAGGGCTCGTTCGCGGGTATAGTGCGCAGGATCGGTTCACGGCTTATGGTGTTATCGCATAGATTGCCCCATCAGCTATTGACATTGCGAATATTTCAGCCTACTTTGTAGAAGTTCAATCGGACGGGCATCCGATTTTGCTCTCAAAGCATTTTGTAAAAGAATGAAAACACTGAACGCGGAGGTGATCGTATCGTCTGGATCGGGTGAGCCAAAGCCTTCGTTCGTTTTCACAATCATTGAAGTGTAGGAGATAGAAATGAAGAAACTTACCGTTTGGGCTCTGTTGGCCATGCTGGTCATCGCGGGCTCGGCGTTTGCGGCCCCGAAGGGAACGATCGGCAATGCCACGTTCGACTCGGGTAACCCGACGACGACCGACAACGATGACAGCTGCGACATCGGTGTGGCGCCTGCCGCTACGCTGCTGCTGCCGTACTTTGAGGTTGCTCAGAGCGGCGCCGAGACGACGCTGTTCACGATCACGAACACGTCGGCTGAAGAGCAGATCGCGCACGTGACGCTGTGGACGGACTACTCGTTCCCGGTCATCGACTTCAACATCTACCTGACCGGCTATGACGTTCAGGCGATCAACCTCCATGACATCATCTGGCGCGGCGTCATCGCTCCGGATCTTGGCACGGGCACCGACGTCTCCGACGTTGGCGATTTCTCGGTTGACAACCCGGACCTCGACCTGGACAACTGCGATGAGCTGCCTGGCAGCCTCCCGGGAATCTACGTCACGCGTATGCAGCAGGCCTTCACCCTCGGTCGCGTTGCGGCCTTCGGCGCGGCCGCGGCTTGCAACACGGTCGGCGGCACGCACACCAACGCTGTTGGTTATGCGACCATCGACGTGGCCCGCGTTTGCTCCATCAACCTTCCGACCTCCGCTGCGTACTTCGCGACGGAAATCATGTTCGACAACGTGCTCGTGGGCGACTACCAGCAGGTCAACAGCGCGCAGAACTTTGCGCAGGGCAACCCGATGGTCCACATCCGTGCGATCCCTGAGGGTGGTCTTCCGACCGACGTCGTCGACACGAACTTCGACCGCACCTTCTACAGCCGCTATCAGCCGCTCGGTGGTGGCCTCTTCGGCACCGCTGACCGCCGTCAGCCGCTTCCGTCGGTGTTCGCAGCCCGTTGGATCAACGGTTCCGCGTCTGACTTCCAGACCAGCTACAAGATCTGGCGTGAAGGCGTGACGACCGCCGGTGCAGTTGCTTGCGCCGCGTGGCCGAACAACGTTACCTCGATCACTGAGTCGGTGATCTTCGACGAAGAAGAGAATCCGGAAGGCGCCGCGCCCTCCGAGGTTATCTCTCCGCCGCTCACCACCAACTTCATCCTGCCCGAGACCTCGCTCACGCGCGTGACGGATACGTCGGTGTTCCCGCGTCCGACCACGGGTGCTGTCGCTGGTTGGGTGTACCTGAACCTCGACAACAACGCGAGCGACGGTATCGCCAGCCAGAACTGGGTCATCGTCTCGATGCGCGCTGAAGGCCGTTACTCGGTCGACTTCGACGCAGCGTGGCTCGCGAACGGTTGCTCCGCGGCCTTTGGCTCGTCGGAAGTCACCCTCGCGAACGGTATCGTGATCGGACCTGCGGTTGCAGAAGACCCGACCAACCCGGTCGAGAACTACAACCCGTAAGACTCCGTAACATCGCAGTAGCCGAAAGGCGGGCTGGATTCCAGCCCGCCTTTCTTTTTTGCTCGCTCGAGCGCAGCGCCTCGATCCACTCGCTTCGTTGGGTCGGTCAAAAAATTCTTGCAATGGTTTTCTAGCTGCTTACAATAACGTTCGTCCTCACGTCCGTCACTCTGTCTCGACAATCACCGGGGGTGTCAATTTGAAGTTCACTTGGAAATTCGTGATCGCTTCGCTCGTCGTAGCGCTCGCGGCCGGCTCGGCGTTCGCACAGAACTACCCGCTGCCCGGCAGCGCGTCCGCCGCGCCTGTGCTGTGCGTGAATTGCGAAGGCTCGAATAGCTCAGGCGAAGCCATTAAGAACCTGCCGACCTATCCGTTCCGCGCTCCGATCTCTCGGTTCGTCGGACGCTACGTCGACTCCAGTACGACTCTTTCGATTCAACACGTCGGCTTCCGCACCGCGCGGTCCGGCCGCGTGCGAATCGCTCCGGAGACTCGCGGCAACGTCTCGCCGCGCGCCTATCTGACGGTCGGGGAGTGCGTCGGCTCCTATACGCTGCCTGCGTTCTTCAACACCACTCTTCCGAGTGCGCTTGAATCGGTCGGCAGCATCTCCACCGGTGAGCCGGTGGGTGGCAAAGGCCGCAGCCCGCTCGAGCGAATTCAGATGTTCGACTCGTTCATCTATCCGGAAGCCCGGAGCTCAGGATGGACGTGGCAGTTGTATGACGCCCAGCACACGCTCGGCGACTACGACTTCGATGATCGCGGCAACGTCCTCGCGGCGTTCCCGCCGTACGGATGGGGAATCATGCGCGACGGCGCCACCGGCGCGACGCACATGACGAAGATGTCGCAGGTCGCGACGGACAGCGTCATCCCCCAGCCGTTCCGCATCATCTCCATCCGCAACGGATCGCGCTACTACGCGCTGATCAGCGACACCGGTGCCACGAAGCACATGCGTTGGGACGTGACGGACGCGACCAACCCGGTTCTGAGTGCGGTTCGCACCGGCAACACTTTCGGCATCGGCGCCTGGTCCAAACACGAAGCGACAGCGAAGCTGGCGTATCTCGGTGGCGATCAGAAGCTGCACATCTGGAACTACGCAGACATCGTCGGCAGCGGCCAGGAAATCATTTCCTTCTCGCCGTCCGCCGGCAAGCGCTTCCTCGACGTCGCCTTCGATGAGAACGGCAACCTCTGGGCAGCCGAATCGGATTACCCGCGCGCTGGCAACAACGTGCTCGTCAAGATCTCTCCGAGCGGATCGACTTACGTCCGCCAGACGTTCGATGTGTACGGCAAGAAGTTCTCGCCGCAGTTCATCAGCGCAGGCGGCGGCTTCGTCGCTCTCGCCGGCACCGGTACGATCTACAACGGTGGCGCCGGTCTCGACGTCATCCTGCTCAAAGTCGCCGGCGGCGTGCCGACCAAGGTCGACACCGACGACTTCTTCTCCAAGTACTACCACAACGCTCCTTCGGGTTACGCGCAGCCCCCGGTCAACGGCGGCTACACGAACTTCCAGAGCGGCATCAACGTCTTCAAATACGACAACAAGGTCTATCTCTTCTACAGCGCGTTCGGTCTCGGCGACGTCTTCGAACTCGAAGGCAGCGACTCGATCTCGGTGCAAATGAAGACGGCGTCCTACGGCACGCCGAACCCGAATGCAAAGTCGACGGTCGCGGGTCCGTATCCCGGTGACGTCGTCTCGTTCCAGGCGAAGAGCTCCAATCCTGCCCAGACGTACACGGTGAATTGGGACTTCGGCAATCCGGACTCCGGCTCGCTGAACTACAAGAGCTCGAGCACGGGCGTCGACGTCACGCACCAGTTCACGGGCTACACGACGGCCGCACAGATCACCGCGACGAAGAGCGTCACCGCGACGGTGTCTGGCGAATCGTCGATCTCCGCCGCCGCGCCGGTCGCGCTCAAAGCACCGACCGCGCGCATCGGCTTCCCGGTTGGCGTCGCCATCTGGGATGCCGTGACCAACGCAACGGCCGGCCTCGAAGTCGTCGCCGGACAGTCCTTCACGGACGCCTCCGACGGTTCGGTTGAAAGCCACTTCGGCACCTGGACTGTCGACGGTGTCGACACGAAGATCAAGCCGAACGGCACCGTGCCGGTCGGTGGCCTCGGCCAGCACACCGTCAAGCTCACCGCGAGCTACGGCCGCTACGACGCCACGACCTTCGCCAACTCCGCGCCTTACAACACCTCCACGCAGACGATCAACTACAAGGTCGTTCCGTTCCGCGTGAAGCTCAATCCGGCCGTGAAGTCCGGATCGAACGTCACGTTCTCCGGCACCGGCCTGTACTCGTCCGACACGGCGCTCCTCAGCGCCACGCAGTGGACCGTCACCTGGACGCTGAACGGCACCGGCGCTTCGGCGCTCGCCACGCAGTCCTCGACGGTTGCCATCGGCTCCATCCCGAACTTCGTCGTTCCCGCTCCGATCGCGCCGAACAGCACGATCACCGTCGACGTCGCAGTCGATCCGACGAAGGTCGTCGGCAGTGTCGCCAGCGCGCAGGCGTCTGAGCTTCTCGCGACGCCGGATCCGAAGATCACGGTTACCGGTTGTGCGCATGCGAACGATCCCTGCACGCTCACCGCGGACTCCGTCGGCGGTTCTTCTACTGCCGACTGGGGCGTTCTCTGGACTGTCAAGCAGGGCGCGACCACGCTCTTCACGAGCACGCTCAATCCCTACAACCCGGTCCTCGCCGCTGCCGGCACCTACACGATCACCATGAAAGCCACGAAGAGCGTCTTCGAGGCGAACGCCACGGACAAGATCCTCAGCGTGGCCGCCGCTCTGTGCGGTGAGCTGCCCACCAAGGACTACATCTCGATCAGCAGTTCCTGCACGAGCAACTGCCCGGTGAACGAGAACATCACGTTCCTCGCGAGCGCGTTCGGGTACAGCTACCAGGATTGCGACACCTTCACCTGGAACTTCGGCGACGGCGGCACGGCGAACACCAAGCGTGCCGATCACAAGTTCACCACCAAGAAGACGTACACCGTCAAGCTGACGGTGAAGAACGCGACCAACACGGTCGGTATCTCCGTGGATGAGCCGATCAACGTCGGCGGCAACACGATCCCCGATCCTCCGACCGACACCTGCACCGCGCCGGCGAACATCGCGTTCGACTGGTCGGGCACGCAGGGTTGCACCGCGAGCTCGCCCTGCAAAGTCGGCGAGAGCGTGACGTTCACGGGACGCCGCGGTTCGAGCGCCCTGCAGTCGTGCGACAACGTCGCCTGGGACTTCGGCGACGGTCACACCTCGACGTCGCGCTCGCTTTCGCGCAACACGTACGACGCGGCCGGCACGTACACCGTCGCGCTCGTCGTGACGAACGAGTTCGGCACCGCCTCGGCCACGCCGCGCACCATCACCATCGTCCCTGCGGGCGGCGGCGCCTGCTCCACCGCGCCGACCGAAGGCAACTTCACCGTCCGCTATGAAGGCGGAACGAGCGGTTGCCGCGAGACGAACGCGACGCCTTGCCAGAAGGGCGAGACGATCAACTTCCGCATCGGCACGTTCCTCTACACGATGCAGTCGTGCGATCAGGTCCAGTGGACCTTCGGCGACGGTTCCGCGACGTCGTCCTCGACGACGCCGTCTCACGTCTACACCGGCAGCGCGACCTCCTTCCAGGTCTCGCTCAAAGTCACGAACAGCGCGGGCACGGCGACCGTGTCGGACACGATTCCGTTCGGCAACATCACCCCGACCGAGCCGATCCCGACGCTGACCTACGAGAACTTCCCGACGACCGGACAGACCGGCAAGCCGGTGACGTTCAAGGTCAATTCGAACTACTCGTCCACGGGCTGGATCTGGAACTTCGGTGACGGATCGGCAGACGACACGTCGCAGTCGTCGCAGACCGCGACCTCGCGCACGATCTCGCACACGTTCACGAAGACCGGCACGTTCACCGTTCGCGCCTTCGCACGCAACGCGGCGGGCGCAGCAACCGACACCGCGGGTGCCGTCCTCAACGCGATCACCATCACCGCAGCGCCGGCCGAGCCGGAGTACCTGTACCTCCTGCCGGTCGTCACGCACGGCCCGGGTCAGAACAACTCGACCTGGAGAACGGACGTTCAGATCTACTCGCAGGATCCGACCGTCTCGCCGTCCAAGCCGCTGAGCATGACCGCGAAGATGCGCGACATGACGCGCACCCTCGAGATCCCGAGCTCCACGTACATCTACGAAGACTTCATGCGCGTCTTCACGCCGAGCAACGACTCCGGTCCGGTGGTCATCACCGCGAAGGGTCAGTACGCGCCGCAGATTTGGACGCGCACGTACAACCAGACCGAAGCCGGTACGTTCGGCCAGTTCATTCCGGCCATTCGCATCGATGACGCAGGCTCGGGCAGCTCGTTCGGCACCGGCAAGTACTTCGTCGCCGGCATGCGTCACGACGCTCGCTACCGCACCAACATCGGCTTCGTGAACCCCAACACGTCGACGATCAACGTTCTCGTCAAGGTCTACAACGACCAGGGCGCGTCGATCGGATCGTTCACGCGCACGCTCTCCTCGTTCCAGCTCGAGCAGTTCCCGATGACCGATGCGCGCGGTCTCGGCGCCGAGAACACGCTCATCGACGACCGTCCGTTCAGCCTCGAGATCTCCGTTCCGGAAGGTCAGTGGCTGCTCGCGTACGCGTCGCTCATCGATGGCGGCTCGAACGATCCGGTCTACATCCAGGCCGTTCGCGAGAGCGAGCTGAAGTCGCAGGACTTCCGCTCGATCATGGTTCCGGGCGTCGGTCACACCGGCCCGTGGCGCAGCGACGCGACCGTCTTCAATCCGAATGGCCGTCCGATCAACGTCGACCTGACGTACTACGACGGCACCGGTCAGAAGAAGGGCGAGGCGCTCAACGTCCCGATCCGCGCCGGTGAGTTCCTCCAGTACGACGATCTGATCAAGCAGGGCGTCTTCGGTGCCGTTCCGGATTCGGTCGGCATGATGAAGGTCGCCGTCACCTCGACGTTCTCGGAAGACCTCTTCCCCTTCACGTTCGCACGCACCTACAACGACGACGGCTCCGGCAAGACGTTCGGCCAGGGCATCGGCGGCTTCGCGGTTCCGCGCGCCAACGTCAAGCCCGGCAAGCCGGCCCTCATCCCGGCCGTTCGTGACAACACCAAGTTCTATACGAACATCGGTCTCACCAACACGACCAACGCGGACGTGACGGTCACCGTGAAACTCCTCGATCCGGCGACGGGCGCGGAGGTCAAGGCACCGACCTACACGCTGCACGCGTATCAGAGCGTCGTCGGTCAGTACACGCTCGAAGGCCGCGACAACGCCTCGCTCAAGATCGAAGCCACCGGCAACATCTGGGCGTTCGCGTCGGTCATCGACAAGAACACCAAGGATCCGGAGTACGTCGCCGCGACGCCGCTCCAGTAATCCGCTTCTGTGGGTCCCCTAAGTGGCGGGCTTCGGCCCGCCACTTCGTTTTTGGGGCAACCCTTTGGACGGGCGTCGGAACAACTCCGTAGAATGTCCCCGATGGAGATTGCTGTCCGTGCCGACGACGTGTCGAAGCACTACGACATGTACCGGCGGCCGATCGATCGCGTGATCGAGCTGCTGACCCGGCGACCGCAGCACGTCGTCTTCCCCGCGCTCGATCACGTTTCCTTCGAAGTCGAGAAGGGCGAAACGGTCGGAATCATCGGCCAGAACGGCGCGGGCAAGAGCACGTTGCTCAAGTTGCTCTGCGGCGTGACGCGCCCGAGCTCCGGGACGCTGCACACACGCGGCACGATCGCCTCGATCCTCGAGCTCGGCACCGGCTTCCACCCTGAGTTCAGCGGCCGCGATAACGCCGCCCTCAACGCCGCCATCCTCGGCCTGTCCGCCAGTGAAGTGCGCGACCGCCTCCCCGCGATCCTCGAGTTCTCTGAGCTCGGCTCGTTCGTCGATCGCCCCGTCAAGACGTACTCCTCCGGCATGTACATGCGCCTCGCGTTCTCCGTCGCGGTGAACGTGAACCCCGACATCCTCGTGATCGACGAGGCGCTCGCCGTCGGCGATGGTCACTTCCAGAAAAAGTGCACCGACAAGATTCGCGAGTTTCAGGAGGACGGCAAGACGATCCTCTTCTGCTCGCACGCGCTGTATTACGTCTCGTCGATCTGCCGCCGCACGCTTTGGCTCGATGGCGGACGCGTGATGCGATACGGCCCGTCACTCGACGTCGTGCATGACTACGAGACGTTCCTTCTCGAGCGTGATCGCCAACTTCCCGCGACGGTCGAGCCGTCGATCGACGAGCCGCCCGCGCGCACGCCGGCGCGATTCCGCGAGATCGTCGTGTGCGATCGCAGCGGCAGACCGCGCGACAAGTTCGCGCGCGGCGAGGACATCCACGTACGCATTCGCATCGAGGCCGAGA
This sequence comes from Thermoanaerobaculia bacterium, assembly GCA_036383875.1. GTDB lineage: Bacteria > Acidobacteriota > Thermoanaerobaculia > Gp7-AA8 > Gp7-AA8 > QHVT01. Next base: position 6,074 of record DASVNL010000386.1, on the reverse strand, counting down.
GTCCGCGTCAGCCCGTGCACGTCCTGGTCGGCATTCATCGCTCCGCCGACGATCTGCAATGCTTCGCCGTCGGCACGCACGCGGACGGCATGGCGCCGCTCGAAGGGCAGACGGAGTACGAAGTGATCGCGCGACTCCGCGACGTGCCGCTGCTGCGCGGCGACTATTCGATCATCGCGTTCGTCGGCGACGAGAACGCGATGACCGTGTTCGATCGACGCGATATCCGACCTGCGTTCTCGATGACCGGCGATCGCTTCGAGATCGGATTGCTCGCCGTCGATCACGATTGGGAAGGCGTCGCGACTCCGGCGGTCACGCTGACGCGGCGATGATCTCGCTCCTCGTCGTCAACTATCGCTCCGCCGCGCTCACCGCGCAGGCCATTCGCACAGCTCGCGCAAACACGAGCGCCGCGTTGCAAGTCGTGATCGTCGACAACAGTTGCGACGCCGACGAAGCCGCGCGACTGCACGGTCTCGGCGACATCCTCCTCATCGCCGACACGAATCGCGGCTATTCCGGCGGCGTAAACGTCGGCCGCAAGTCCTGCGTTGGCGAAACGCTCGTCGTCTCGAATCCCGACGTGACGTTCGACGCCGGCGCGATCGATCGTCTCGCCGAGGAGTTGCGCGGCGACGTTGCAGTTGCGGGCCCTGCGCTGTTCTGGGACGACGCACATCAGTGGATGCTCCCACCCGGCGATCTTGACACCGGACGCGACAAGATCGACGTGATCCTCGCGAGCCGTTCGCGCGATTGGTTTCTGCAGCGCGATCAACGCCGCTTTCGCAAGCGCGTTGCGTTCTGGTCGTTGCGCAAAACCACGAACGTGCGGATGCTCTCCGGCGCGGTGATGGCAATTCGCGCGAAGGACTTCGACACGATCGGCGGCTTCGACGAGCGCTTCCCGTTGTACTTCGAAGAAACCGACTTTCTGCGGCGCATCGCGGAGTATCGGCGTCGCATCGTGTACGTGCCTGACGCGCGCTGCCGCCATCTCTTCAATCAGAGTGCGTCGCAGGTCGCGGAGAGCGCGGCCGCGCGCTACGCGCAATCCGAGCTGCGCTATCTCGAGAAGTGGAACGGACCGTGGGCCGCGCAGATGCTGAAGCGGTTCGAGCGGCCTTTGCCTGCATTCGAGCTCGCGCAACAATCACCGCCGGCGACGGGCGAGTTCGTGATCGAAGCATCGCCGTTGCCGTCGTTCACGACTGCCGCCGGACGCTTCTCGAATCGCAGCGACGACTTCGACCTTCCTTCGGACGTGCTTGCTTCCATGCGCGGTGCGTTTCATCTGCGCTCCGTCGTGCGATCCACGGGCGAGGTTCTCGCAACAGTTAAAATCCCCACATGAGCTCGACCAGCGTGAGCGTGGTCCTTCCGCTGCGCGAGGACGATCGCTCCGGCGCCGCGAAGGCGTCGATCGAGAAGTATCTCGAGACGACCGGGTTCACGTTCGAAGTGCTCGCCGTGAGCGGCGAGTCGTTCGGCAGCGCGTTGCGACGCGGTGTGAGCGACGCGAAAGGCAGCGTCATCGTGATCGCCGACGCCGAGCTCCCGTATCCCGTCAGCGCGATCGGCGACGCCGTCGCGATGGTCGACTCCGGCGCGACCGACATCGTCTTCGCATCGGCGAGCCCGCATCGCTCCGCGTCCGCGCTCGTGCGCTGGATTCTCATCCCGCGCTTGCCCGATCGCACGATTCGACTGGCCGCGTTCACCTCCGTCGCCGCGAAGATCACGGTGGGGGAGTCGCGACTGAACGACGGCGGCTGCGAGCTCGAGATCGCGTTCCTCGCGAACAAGTACGGGTTCCGCGTCGAACATCTCTCCGTTGACGCGACGCCGTCGCCGCGCTCGTTCGGAAAGATCGGCGGCGTGATCCCCGCGATCGCCGTACGCATGGCCAATCGTCGCAACGCGTATCGTGCCGCGCGACGATGTCCGGTCTGTTTCTCCGCAGAAGTCTGGAGCTCCGCGCAGATTCCGGGCAACGTCGTGCGCGCGTGCCGTCGATGCAAATGCCGCTACCTGAATCAATTCGCGGATGACGAAGGCACGCATCCCGTGCGCCGTGTGATGCGCGCGCACGCCGTGACTCCGCCGCCGTCGTATGAAGCACATTCGCCGTCCGCGCGCGAACGTACGAGCCTGCGCCGATTCGCATGGCTGCGCGGACAACTTCCATCGCGCGCGCGCGTGCTCGAAGTCGGCGTGCGCGACGGATCGTTCGGTACGCTTGCCGCCGCGGACTACGAATACGTCGGGATCGATCCCGCATCCGCGGCCGCGCGACATGCACGCTCGCGCGGACTCGACGTGTACTGCGCAACGCTCTCGTCGTTCGTGAACACCGGCCCCGCGTTCGACGCGATCACGCTCTTTCACGTGTTCGAGAACATGGCCGATCCGCACGACACGCTCGGCCGCATCAAAGATCTGCTGAAGCCCGGCGGCGTGTTGTTTCTTTCGACGTTCGACACCGAGGGGTTGATCTACATCGCGTCGGAGCGGAAGAGGATGGCGCAGAACTTCCGCACGCACCGGATTCTCTATTCGCGATCCGCGCTCATCGAGCTCCTCGAGCACTCCGGATTCGAGATCATCGACATCGGTCCCGACTTCGAATATCGCGATCACAAATTTCTGCGTCACTGGGTGACCGCGTATCACCCGGTCCTTGCGCCGTTCGCGCGCGCGTTGCTGCGCATCTTGCCCGATCCGACGATCGTCACGACCGGCTCGATTCGCATCATCGCGCGCAGACGCTCCGGTTTGCCCGGCAACGTGCGCGCCATTCGATCCGTGGAGCCGACGCATGCCCGTTAGCAACTTCACCGTCCGGCCGTATGCCGACGGTGACGAGCGCGCGATCCTCGACCTCTTCGCCCGCTCCTTCCCACACGCGCCGCGATCGCTCGCGCACTTCGACTGGAAATACCGTCGCAATCCGTTCGGCACGCGACGCATCAGCCTCACGTTCGACGACGCCGGCGCGCTCGTCGGACATTACGCCGGCTATCCCGTGCCGTTTTACGCATTCGGCAAAACCGTGCTCGCGAATCAGATCGGCGACACGATGACCGACGTCGCCGTCCGCCATGTCGGCCGCGGCCCCTCGAGCATCCTCGGCCGCACCGCACTCGATTTCTACGCGCGCTTCTGCGAGAACCAGGTCGCGTTCAACTTCGGCTTCAACGTCGCGAACATCCAGAAGTTCTCGCTGCGATTTCTGCGCAGCGATCGCGTCGAACCGGTGACGTATCGCGTGAGCGAGCCGCTACCGCGCATCACGCGACGCGAGCGCTGGCTGCGCGGCTATTCACTCGAGCTCGTGCGCGCGACCGACGCCGAGTGGGACGAACTCTTCGCGCGCGTGAGCAGCGCGTATCGATTCCTCGTGCGTCGCGACGCGAGCTACGTGCGCTGGCGTTACCTGCAGTGCCCCGACGTTCCGTATCACGTCGTCGCGGTGCGCAAGTGGCGTCGCCTCGTCGGCTGGATCGCGTTTCGAATCAACGGCGATCGCTTCAGTTGGGGCGACGCGTTGTTTCATCCCGAGTTCCCCGACGCCGTCGAGGTCGCGCTGCGACACGTGGTGCCGTCGCATCCAGTGCGGATCATCGAAGGATGGTTCCCGCCGCGCCCGCGATTCTTCGATGCGATCCTCAACAGCCTCGGCTTTGAGACGCGGCCCGAGCCGCAAGATCTCTCGCTGATGTGCGTTCCGTTTGTTTGGAAGGACGTCGTCGCGCGGATGCGTGACGACCTGTACTACACGTGGGGCGACGGAGACCTTTTTTGATGGCTCGTGTTCTGCAAGCCGTTCTCATCCGTCGCTATTCGTAGTGAATAGAATGCAGGCTTCATGAATCTGACGCAGCAGACCAGCGATCCCGGCGAGAAACGACTGGGGGATGTCGAGAAGAAACGCGTCCTCGTGATCGATGACGATCTTCCGATTCGCGGCATGCTCGCGGCGGCGTTGCGGCAGCACGGGTATCAGGTGTTGCTCGCGGGCGACGGCGCCGAGGGGCAGCGGGCGATGAACATCCATCACCCGAATATCGTGTTGCTCGACCTCGCCATGCCCGACGTGAACGGTTGGGATTTCCTTCAGCGTCTCCGCGAGACCGGCCGCCTCGGCACGGTCCCGATCATCGTCGTCTCCGCGCATGTCCGCGTCGAGCCGCAGGCTCTGCTGCAGATGGGCGTCGCGGCGATTCTGCCGAAGCCGTTCAACCTCACCGACCTTCTCGATCTCATCGAGCATCTCGTCGCGTGAGCAGCGCGGTTCCGAAGCGCATCGCGTCGCTCTTCCCGAGCCGATCGGTGCAGGGCTACGCGCGCTGGAAAGTGCAGTTCGATCCGATCTACGGCGGCGTGCTCGATGCGTTGCGCAACGTGCACACGCCGATCCTCGACGTCGGCTGCGGACTCGGGTTGCTCGCGTTCTACCTCCGCGAACACGGCGTCACCGCCCCCGTCCTCGGCATCGACTTCGACGAACGAAAGATCGCGGTCGCGCAGGAAGCGGCATCGCACTATCGCGACCTCGAGTTTCGCGTCGGCGATGCCCGCGCGCCGATGCCTGAGGGACACAACGTCGTGATCCTCGACATCCTTCACTACTTCGACGCGGCATCGCAGCGCACGATCCTCGAGAACGCGGCGCGCGCGGTGCCATCGGGCGGGCTCGTCGTGATTCGACAGCCGGTGCGCGACGCGTCGTGGCGATACGGCTTCACGAAGTTCGTCGACGCGATCGGCCGCGCGATTCGCTGGATGCGCGCGGAGAATCTCAACTATCCGACGCGAGACGAAGTCCTCGCACCGTTCGCTGACTTCGACGCCGACGTGCGCTCGTTCTGGGGCCGCACGCCGTACAACCTCTACCTCTTCGTGTTGCGGCGACGCTAAACCAACTGCGCGTCGGTCGGAATCACGAACGCGTAGCCGCGCTCCTTCAGCCCGACGATCACGCGCTCGAGTACGCGCAGCGAGTGATCGCGGCCCTGGTGCAGCACGATGATCGCGCCGGGTACGAGCTTCGGCAGAATGCGCGAGAGGATTTCCTCCGCGTCGCTGACGACCGCATCGAAGCCGCGCGCCGTCCAGCCGATGAGTCGCATGCCGCGACGCTTCAACGCGGGATGCACGGCAGGATTCTTCATCCCGACAGGCGCGCGGAACCAGCGTGGTTGTTCGCCGGTCGCGTTCTTCAAGGCGCGGTTGCATTCGTCGATCTCACTGCCGATGCGTCCCGGGAGCGAGCACCAGAAACTGCCGGACGGATGCGTCTGCGTGTGATTCGCGAGCGAGTGTCCGCGTCGCAGAATCTCTGCCGCGAGCTCGGGACTCGCTTCGGTGAGCGAGCCTTTCACGAAGAACGTCGCTTTCACCTCGTGACGATCGAAGAGGTCGAGGACGGCGAGCGTGTCGTCGGTCGGGCCGTCGTCGATCGTGAGCCACGCTTCGTTGCGATCGGTCTTGAATCGCGTGACGACGGGACCGAGCCATTGCACGTTCGGTCGCAGCGTCGGATAGAGCACGAGCGCGTGCGAGAGCGCGAGGACACCGATGCCGATGAGCGGCGCGTGCGGCCAGAGCAACACCAGCGCGATTGGCGCGATCAGCGCGAAGGCAAGGATGAAGACGCGGATGTCTCACCTCCCAGTGAGCTCTCGAGGCGCGCGATCTCGCCGCCGAGGAAGTAGACGATCACTGCGGCGACGGCGTTGAGCGTGAATGCGGCGAGGAACTGCCACGCCGCGAAGCGCACCCACGTGCGATGCGTCGCGAAGTTCGCGGCCGCTGCGACGAGCAGCAGCATCACGACGAATGAGTTGATGCGAATGTTGTTCTGTCCAGGCGTGCGCAGAACGACGCGCATCGCGTTCACGAAGAGTCCGGTGAACAGCGTGATGAGCTGCGTCGCGCAGAACGAAAGCGGCAACGCGATGAGCAGCGCCCACGGCAGCGCCAGTCCGCGCATCCACGACGTCATGTAGCACGCGACCGTGAGCACGATCCAGAATCCGATCCCGAACAACTCCGGCGCGCTTTGATCG